>CAYZQZ010000314.1:0-5245 GCA_964480235.1 uncultured Reyranella sp.
GGACCTTGCGGCGGCCGACTTCCACATCGTGACCGTTCCGACGCCGATTGACGCCAGCAAACAGCCCAATCTCGAGCCGCTCAAGAGCGCCTCGGCGACCATCGGCGCCCATCTCAAGAAGGGCGACATCGTGGTCTACGAGTCGACTGTCTATCCCGGCGTCACCGAGGAGGTCTGCATCCCGGTGCTGGCGAAGTCCTCCGGCCTCGAATGGAAGAAGGATTTCAACGTCGGCTACTCGCCCGAGCGCATCAATCCCGGTGACAAGGAGCGCCGCTTCGACAACATCCTCAAGATCGTCTCGGCCGACACGCCACAGACGCTCGACATCGTCGACGCGGTCTACAAGAGCGCCGTGTCCGCCGGCACGCACCGCGCCGCCTCGATCAAGATCGCGGAATTCGCCAAGGTGCTGGAAAACACCCAGCGCGACGTCAACATCGCGTTGATCAACGAGGTGTCCCTGATCTGCGACCGGCTCGGCGTCGACACGAACGATGTACTGCGCGCCGCCGGCACCAAGTGGAACTTCCTGCCGTTCCGCCCGGGACTGGTCGGCGGCCACTGCATCGGCGTCGATCCCTTCTACATCGCGCACAAGGCGGAGGAAGTCGGCTACCACCCGCACGTCATCCATTCAGGCCGGCGGGTGAACGACAGCATGGGGCTGTTCGTCGCGAACAAGGTGGCGCGAAGCATCATGCGCCACGCCCGCAATGGCCGGCCCTCTGTCAACGTGCTCGGCGTCACCTTCAAGGAGAACGTGCCCGACATCCGCAACACGCGCGTGGTCGACATCGTGCGCGAGCTCGAGGAGTTCGGCATCGACGTCCAGCTTCACGATCCGCAGGCCGACGGCGGTCTGCTGCACGAGGAGTACGGCCTGAAGCTCACGCCCCTCGCCGCGTTGAAACCCGCCGATGCCGTGGTGCTGGCCGTCGCCCATCGCGACTATCGCGACGCCGGTTGGCAGCTCGTGTTGTCGTTGCTCAAGCCCGGTGGCTTCGTGGCCGACGTGCCGGGGCTGCTCGACCGCGGATCGATTCCGCCAGGCGTCACCCTCTGGCGCCTGTAGGTCAGGGGCTCGCGGCCCCCGGACCGCTGGCCTTCGTCCCTCTCGGAGATATTTGCAGTGCAGTATGTGCGCGTTTGCCGCGCCGCACCTTCATGGTCGTCGTGGCGCCGGCGCGTCCCTGGCCGCAAAAACAATGATCATGCTGCAAACACGCGCGGGGCCGGCCCTGTATTGGACCTGCCAAGTCGTGTATATTGCAGTCAAACACACATAACATAAGCGCGCTTCCCCCAGCCCTGATGACCACCACGTATGCGCTCCCGCCGGAGACGGTCACCCGCCTCGATTACGGCATGCTGCGCCGTGCGATGGTGACCCTGGCGATGGTCCTGGTGGTGGTGTCGCCGATGGCGCCGGACCCAATGGCCATCGCCATCGGCGCCTTCGTCCCGGCGGTGTGTGTCTCCATCATCAACACGCCGACCATGCCGGCGGCGATGTTCTACTTCCTGTTCTGGCAATGGATGCAGACCTTCGCCCGCGCCATCCAAGGCATCGTCGACGGTATTCCGATGTCGCGCAGCGTCTATGGCGCCGCGGTCGAGGACGCCTACTGGTGCATGATGGCCAGCATCGTGGTCCTGGCGATCGCGATCCGGCTCGTCCTCGGCAAGATCCCGGCGCCCACCGAACGGAATCGCCTCGCCCATCTGAACTGGCGGCCGGTCGACGTCTTCATGGTCTATCTCGCGAGCTTCGTCCTGAATCTCACGTGTCTTCAGATCATCCGCTTCGTGCCGTCGCTCTATCAGCAGTTCGACGCGCTGGGCAAACTCAAGACCGCCATCCTGCTGCTGCTGTTTGCCACCGTGCTCGGCCACAACAAGGGTTACCAGTTCCTGTTCGCCGCCCTCGGCATCGAGCTGGTCATGGGCTTCACCGGGCTGCTTGCCGAGTTTCGCGGCGTGTTCATCGTGCTGGCGATCTCAGCGCTGGCGGCACGGGTGAAATGGAGCCCGATCACGACCGGCTTCGCGATCCTGTGGGCGGTGGCGCTGCTGTCGCTGGCCCTGTTCTGGACGGCGGTGAAGCAGGACTATCGCTCGATCGCCACCCAGGAAGACGCCACCCGCGAAGAGGTGACGCAGGAAATCACCGCGTCGTTCGAGGATCGCGCGGGCTTTATCGCTGGCCGCATTCTCAATCCCGACGAAATCGATTGGGGCGATGCAGCCTACGCGCTGGTCGCCCGTCTCGCCTATGTCGACATCTTCGGTGCCGTCGCCAGCGTGGCGGCCTTCTCGAAAGATGAGTCGCCCTTCATGGAGCAATGGGGGGATGCGCTGAGCCACGTCTTCCAGCCGCGCTTCCTGTTTCCCAACAAGCCTAGTTTGGTTGATTCGGCGGTCTATCTCAAGCTGACCAAGGCCGACCCTACGGAGTTCGTCAGGCTCTCGACCTCAATCAGCGTCGGTTACATGGGCGAGAATTTCGCCGACATGGGGTTCCCGGGTATGCTGGCCGGCGTCTTCATCGTCGGCTCGATGGTCGCGCTGGTCGCGCGCTATTTCATGCTGCTCAAGCTGCCCTGGATGCTGCGCGAGGCCCTGGTCATGGGCTTCGTCTTCACCGTGGCTGGCACCGGCGTGGAGGCTTCGCTGCCCAAGATCATCGGCGCGACTGTGATGTACTTCGTTGTCTATGCCCTGGTCGTGAAGTTTGCCTTCCCGACCGGCCTGCGCTGGCTGAACTCCCGGTCGGAGCAGGCGCAGGAGCTCGAAGATCGGATCAAGCGCAGCCAGCAGCAGAACTACCGGCGGCCGCAACCCTGAGCATCGCCGGGATGCGCGTCAGTCGGCCCGAGGCCTGACGCCCTCGACATAGGCGCTCTCGCCTGCTCGCTCGTGAAGATTGAGCTCGCCCGGTTCAGCGATCCGGGACTGCCCCGGCGGCAGCGAACACACATCGTCGAAGCCGTTGCGCTCGAGCAGTTGGGCAATCGACGGACCGTCATAGAGCCAGTGGTGATTGCGGCCGCCCAGAAGCAGATTGCGCAGATGCCCGCGCACGCCGCGCGGCTTGTCGAGCTCGAGCTGCAGCTGATCGAGGAAGATCTCGGCGTTGCCCCTGGCGACATAGTCGTTGACCGTGACCCGCAGGTCCGGGACCACGATGCGTAGAATGCCGCCGGGCTTGAGAACCCGCCGGCATTCGCCAAGGAACCCTGCCGCCTCCCGGCGGTCGAGATGCTCGATCATGTGCGAGGAATAGATCGCGTCGACCGAGCCGTCGGTGTGCGGGATGCGCGTCACGGCGTCGGCATGGCGGATACCGTGCCGGCGGCAGAACGCGGCGAATTCGAGATTGCCGCGGTCGATCGCACCCAGCGCCGACAGCACCCGGCTCGCCAGCGGCCAGCCTGCAAGGCGCACGGCAGGCGAGTTGTCGTAGTTCAGCCAGCCCGGCGTGGGGGCCATGCCGCAACCTATGTTGAGGCGGACCGAGGGGCTATGGGACACGACCTCAATCGTCCATCGTGGAGATGAAGCGACGCTCGGTGCCGCGCAGGGCGAGGCATGTCAGGCGGCCGCTGACGAAGGCACCGGTATCGATGTCGATGCGGTGCTCACGCTCCTGCGGCTGGTCGACGATGGTGTGACCGTGCACCACGATTCGGCCGGGCAGCGCGGTGCGGCTGCGCAGGAAATCATCCCGAATCCACATCAGGTCGACCGGGTCCTGCTTCTCGAGTGAGATACCGGGTCGAATGCCGGCGTGCACGAAGACGTAGTCCCCCACGGCGTGGTGCAGGGTACAGGCTCGGTAGAAGGCCGCGTGCGAGGGCGGCAAGGCGGCGGCCAGGGCACGGCGCAGTTCCATCGATGCCGCGAGCGTATTGGGCAATGAGCGGAGCGGCACGCCGTAGGACAGCAGTGTCTCCAGGCCGCCATAGGAAAGCCAGTCGAGCCCGTCACTCAGCCCGTCGAGGAACGCCAGCAGCGCATCCTCGTGGTTGCCCTTCAGGCGCACGGTGGTGAAGCCGGGCAGCGGATCAGCCAGCACGCGCTCGACGACGCCCTTGCTGTCGGGGCCGCGGTCGATGTAATCGCCGAGCAAGATGAGTTCGCACACCGTGCCGGCGGGCAGCTCCGCGGCATCCCGTTCGATGCGGCGCAGCAGGTTTTCCAGCAGGTCGAGGCGACCGTGGATGTCGCCGATCGCATAGACCGCCCGGCCGTCAGGGATCCGACCCTGTCCGGCAGGCTTGGACCGCCTGAACAAAGCTCCGAACATGACGCAACCGTGCCCTCCCCCTCCGCCCGGAACCGGGCGGGGAGCGGCTTACTTGACGACCCGCGGAACGATCCGCTTCAGCTTGTCGAGGCTGCTTCCCATGCCCGACAGCGGCGATGAGCCGGACGAGGCCGACGACGAGGACGCGCCGGCCGAGTAGTAGCCATGGTAGCGCGAGTAATAGTCGCCGTAGTCGCCGTACTCGTAGAGCGCGTGCTTGGTCAGGTTGACCTTGTTGATCACGATGCCCACACGATCGGTGACGTTGAGCAGCGCGCCCACCGCCGTCGTGACGACGTCGCGTGCCGTCTTCGCCCAGTGGACGATGAAGATCGTGTAGTCGGCGAGCTGCGAGATGATGCGTGCGTCGGACACCGCCATGACCGGCGGACTGTCGAGCACGACCAGGTCGTAGCGGTCGGCGAAGGTCGCGAGCGCCGCCTTCATGGCGTGCGACTCGAGGATTTCCGGCGCGTTCGGCGTGTCCGGGCGGGCGCAGATGTAGTCGACGCCCGAAATTTCGTGGCGGCGCACGCACTGGTCGAGCGTCTTGGTGCCCATCAGGTACTCGTCGATCGTGCCGCCACGGTCCTTGCCGACGCCAAAGGCGACTGCGAGGTTGGCGCGGCGCAAGTCGAGGTCGACCAGCAGCACGCGGCGCGAGGCGTTCATCTTGGTGAGCAGGCCACCCAACGCCGCGGCGAACGTGGTCTTGCCCTCGCCCGGGGTCGACGACGTGACCGCAATGACGCGTGGCGGACGGTCGAGGTTCGAGAGGCTGATCGCAGTGAAGACCGCGCGCATCGCTTCCGCCGCCGACGAGGTGGTCTTGTCGAGCACCTGCGTGACGATCGACGAGCGCTGGCCGACCGCACCCTTGACCAGCGGCACCATGCCGAGCACGGCGACGCCGGTGGCCTTCTCGACCTGCGAGGC
>CAYZQZ010000315.1:0-5242 GCA_964480235.1 uncultured Reyranella sp.
TCCCCATTCATATGGGGAAGTGCCCTCGTCATACGAGGGCGATGGGGTCATGAGCAGCTAAGCGGGCACCGCGAGCTTCGCCAGTCCGCCGACGTCGTCGCTCCTGTCGAGCGTCCACACGGCGTCGATCAGCTTCTGGATGTCGTGCCCAGTGGCGCCATTCTTCGACCAGCTCGCGGCCTCGTCGCGCAGCTTCTGCTCGATCTCCTTGTCCTTCAGCGGATTGGCGGCGCTGCCGCGCGCGGCCTCTGTCGACATCGTCTGCTTGCGGCCATCCCTAGTGAAGAAGTCGGCCTGCACCGCGATGGTCGAGATCTTCGGGTCGGCCGACACGGTGATGCGCCCGCGCAGCGCCTTCACCCTGGGATCGTTCACGCAGGCATCGGTGAACTGGCCGAGCCCGGCCTTGCCGAAGAGCAGCGCCGCGGCGGTGGCGTGCTGCAGGCTGACCTGGGCCTCGCGGCCGGTCCCGACATCGGGCCGGTCGGTGCGCTGCACCAGCAGCGGATTGCCGCGCACCTCGACCCGCTCGATCTCGGCGCCGGGATTGGCCGCGCGCCAGTCCAATGCGACGTCGAGCAGCGGGTGGATCACGAAGCCCGCCGGATAGGGCTTTAGCGAATTGTCGCTGACTGCCCACGTCTTGCCGAGGCCGTCGGAGAACGCCGCCCAGTTCGGCGGCTCGCCCATCGCCGCGAGCCAGCCCTGGGGGCCCGCGAGCGGTTCTGCCGGGCCGCTGAAGCCCCTCTCGGCGAGTAGCGCCGACCACAGCCCGTTGCGCGCCGCATTGCCGACCGAGACGCTCTTGGCCGGCCATCCCAGGCATTCGCAAAGTCCCGACGACTGCGTCGAGGCAGTGCCGAGTGCCCAGCGCAGCTGCTGCGGCGTGAGGCCGAGCAGCTTGCCCGCGCCGGCCGCCGCGCCGAACACGCCGCAGGTCGAGGTTATGTGCCAGCCCTTCGGATAGTGGCCGGGCGACACCGCGAGCCCGACCCGGCATTCGATCTCGAAGCCCAGCGCGAAGGCCGTCAGCAGGTCGGGGCCGCTCACCTTGCGCAGCTCCGCCATCGCGAGCAGCGCCGGGGCCAGCGGCGCCGTGGGGTGCACGACCGTCGGCAGGTGGGTGTCGCAGAAATCGAAGACGTTGGCGCCGGCGGCATTGAGGAACGCCGCTGACAGCGCGTCGATGCGCTCGCGCCGTCCGACCACGGTCGCCTGCTTGCCGCCGGAGAATTCCGACAGCGACTTCAGCGCCAGCTCGACCGGCTCGGTGCGGCAGCCGGCCAGCGCCACGGCGAAGAAATTCAGGAGGGCGCGCTTGGCGTCGTGGCGCGCGGTGTCGGGAATGTCCGACCACTTCGTGTCGGCGACGAAGCGGGCGAGGGAATCGGTGATGCCGGGGCTGGGGTCCATGCCGGCATCATAGCCGAGCGCACCGTCCGCGCGATCACCGGGTTGCCGATTGCCCCTGCTCGTACCAGGCCTTCGTCCGGTTCACGATGCGAACCACCGTCAGCATCACCGGTACCTCGATCAGAACGCCGACGACCGTGGCCAAAGCGGCGCCCGAATTGAAGCCGAACAGGCTGATCGCCGTCGCCACCGCGAGCTCGAAGAAGTTGCTGGCGCCGATCAGGGCCGATGGCGCTGCCACGCAATGCTGCTCGCCGGTGAGGCGATTGAGCAGATAGGCGAGGCCGGCATTGAGATAGACCTGGATCAGGATCGGCACGGCGAGCAGGGCGATCACCAGCGGCTGCGCCAGGATCTGCTCGCCCTGGAAGCCGAACAGCAGGATCAGCGTCGCCAGCAGGGCGATCAGGGAAAGCGGCTGAAGCACTGCGAGCATCGCCGTCAGCGCCGCGTCGCCGCCGCGCGCCAGCAGTCGCGTGCGCAAGAACTGCGCGATGATCACCGGCACCACGATGTAGAGCACCACCGACAGCACCAGCGTGTTCCACGGCACGGTGATCGCGGACAGGCCGAGCAGCAGCGCCACGATCGGCGCGAAGGCGAACACCATGATCGTGTCGTTCAGCGCCACCTGGGTCAGCGTGAAGTGCGGCTCGCCGTCGGACAGATTGCTCCAGACGAAAACCATCGCTGTGCACGGCGCGGCGGCGAGCAGGATCAGGCCCGCGATGTAGCTGTCGAGTTGCGCCGCCGGCAGCCAGGGCCGGAACAGGTGGGTGATGAACAGCCAGCCGAGCAGGGCCATCGAGAACGGCTTCACGAGCCAGTTGATCGCAAGCGTGACGCCGATGCCGCGCCAATGCTCGCGCACCTTGCCGAGCGCCCCGAAGTCGATCTTGGCCAGCATGGGAATGATCATCAGCCAGACCAGGATCGCCACCGGCAGGTTCACCTGTGCGATCTCAGCCCCGCCGACCAGCCGAAACATCCCGGGAAACAGGTGGCCCAGCGCCACCCCGGCCACGATGCACAGGGCGACCCAGACGGTCAGATAACGCTCGAACGTCGACATCAGGCGAACAGCTCCCACCTCGGATTTCCCACCGTAAACCGCTTTGATGTCATGTGTCTGTCACTCTTTTCGACTATTCTCGAAATATGGAATTGACCGATGCAACCCGCGGCTTCGCTGCCCTCGCCCAGGAGACGAGACTCAATCTGATGCGGACCCTGGCGGTCGCCGGGCCAAGCGGCCTCGCCGCCGGGGATCTCGCGGCAAAGCTCGACCAGCCGCACTCGACGCTCTCCTTCCATCTGTCGGCGCTGGAGGAAGCGGGGCTTGTTCAGTCGACCCGGCAGGGGCGCCACGTGATCTATGCCGTGCGCTTTGCCGGCCTGCGAGGGCTGTTCACTTATCTGACCGAGACGTGCTGCGGCGGCCGCCCGGATTTATGCGGCGACCTCGCTCGGCTGCTGCCCGATCCCGAGCCGCAGAAGGAGAAGATGACGGCGTCCTTCAATGTGTTGTTCCTCTGCACGCACAATTCGGCGCGCTCGCTGCTGGCCGAGGCGATCCTGACGCAGGTCGGCAAGGGACGGTTCAACGCCTACTCGGCCGGATCCGAGCCCGCGGCCAGGCCGATGACCGAAATCGTCGAGCGGCTGGCTGTGCTCGGACACGACGTGTCGAAGCTGCGCTGCAAGTCGTGGGACGAGTTCACGGGAACCGCCGCGCCCCGCATGGATTTCGTCATCACCCTTTGCGACATCCTGAACGGCCAGGTCTGTCCCGAATTCGGCGACAAGCCGGTGACGGCCGCGTGGCCGCTTCCCGATCCGGCGAAGTTCGACGGCAGTCCGGCGGAGCGCGCCACGATGATCAACGCGCTCTACGGCATGATCCGCCGCCGCCTCGAGATCTTCGTCAACCTGCCCCACGCGTCGCTCGATCGCATGGCGCTGAAGAAGCGCCTCGATGAGCTGGGCGACAGCGCCAGGACGCCGGCCTGAGGGAGACCGTCATGCGCGTCGGGATCAACGGCATGGGCCGCATGGGCCGCCTGGCCCTGAGGGCCGCCCTGGGCGGCGTGCATCGTCCGTCCGACGATCCGCGGCGCGACGGCCGCCTCGACATCGTCCATGTCAACGAGATCAAGGGCGGCGCGGCCGCGACGGCGCATCTCGTGGAATTCGATTCAATTCACGGCCGCTGGCACGCGCCGTTCGAGGTCGACGGCGAGAAGGGCTTCGCCGTCGGCGGCAAGTACATCGGCTTCAGCGCCGCCGCGACGCCAGGCGAGGTCGCCTGGGGCGATCTCGGCTGCGACATCGTGCTGGAATGCACCGGCAAGTTCCTAAAACCCGAGCAGCTCGACAGCTACTTTCAGCGCGGCGTGAAGCGGGTGATCGTGGCGGCACCTGTCAAGCACGAGCGCGCCCTGAACGTCGTTGTCGGCATCAATGACAAGCTCTACGAGCCCGACCGGCACAGGCTGCTGACCGCGGCCTCCTGTACGACCAACTGCCTCGCACCTGTGGTCAAGGTGGTGCACGAGGCGCTCGGCATCCGCCACGGCCAGATCACGACCATTCATGACCCGACCAACACCAATGTCGTGGTCGACGCGCCGCACAAGGACCTGCGGCGCGCCCGCTCGGCGATGCTGTCGCTCAGCCCGACCACGACCGGCAGCGCCACCGCCATCGCGCTGATCTATCCCGAGCTCAAGGGCAAGCTGAACGGCCACGCTGTGCGCGCGCCGGTGCTGAATGCCAGCCTGACCGATTGCGTGTTCGAGCTGCAGCGGCCGACCACGGAGGCCGAGGTGAACGGCTTGTTCGCCGCGGCGGCCAAGGGACCGCTGGCCGGCGTGCTGGGTTACGAGACGCGGCCGCTGGTGTCGGCCGACTATTGCAACGACTCGCGCAGCTCGATCGTCGATGCACCCAGCACCATGGTGACCGACGGCACCCTGCTGAAGGTCTATGCCTGGTACGACAACGAGGTGGGCTATGTCTGCCGTATGGTCGATCTCGCCAACATCGTCATCGACAAGGAAGGCTGACGGGAAAGGGTGATGGTCCGCGCGGCCCGCGACTACCTGATCGTCACGGCGTCCTACTGGGGCTTCACCCTGGTCGACGGCGCGCTGCGCATGGTCGTGCTGCTGCACTTCTTCAAGCTCGGCTACTCGCCATTCACGCTCGCCTTCCTGTTCTTGCTCTACGAATTCGCCGGCATCGTCGCCAACCTGGCCGGCGGCTGGCTGGCGGTGCGCTTCGGCATCCCGCGCATGCTGGCGGCCGGGCAGCTGCTGCAGATCGCCGGCCTGCTGATGCTGTCGGCGCTCGATCCCTCCTGGACGGTCGCGGCGTCGGTCGCCTGGGTGGTGGCCTCGCAGGGCATTGCCGGCCTCGCCAAGGACTTCACCAAGACCGCGTCCAAGTCGGCGATCAAGGCGACCTCGGCCGAGGGGGCGGGCCAGCTCTTCAAGTGGGTGGCCTTCTTCACCGGTTCCAAGAACGCGATGAAGGGGCTCGGCTTCTTCGTCGGCGGCCTGCTGCTCGATCTCGTGGGTTTCAAGCCGGCGCTCTGGCTGATGGCGGCGGTCATCGCCGCGATCCTGCTCGCCGGCCTGGTGTCGCTGCCTCGCCAGCTCGGCAAGGCCAAGGCCTCGACGAGCATGCGCGAGTTCTTCGCCAAGGCGCGCGGCGTCAATCTGCTCGCCGCCGCGCGCATCTTCCTGTTCGGCGCGCGCGACGTCTGGTTCGTGGTCGGCCTGCCGGTCTTCCTCTATGCCGCGGGCTGGCGCTTCCTCGAAGTCGGCGC
>CAYZQZ010000316.1:0-5240 GCA_964480235.1 uncultured Reyranella sp.
AGATCGACAAGCGCGTGCTCGCCAAGCAAATCCCAGCCGGAATGGAGATGTGACAATGAAAGCAGCAGTCGTTCGCGCACACGGAGGACCGGAAGCGCTGGTCTTCGAGAAGGACTTTCCCGATCCCAGGCCCGGCGAGGGCGACGTGATCGTGGCGGTGAAAGCCTCGTCGCTGAACTACCACGACGTATTCACGCGCCGCGGCATGCCCGGCATCAAGGTGCCGATGCCGGCGATCATGGGCCTCGACGTGGCGGGCGAGATCGCCGAGGTCGGCCCCGGCGTCACCGGCTGGAAGAAGGGCGACCGCGTCCTGGTCGATCCGATCAACCGGGTCGAGGGTGGCCTGATGGGCGAGACGGTGCATGGCGGCCTGGCCGAACTGTGCAAGGCGCGCGCGCACCAGCTGGTGAAGATTCCCGACGGCGTGAGCTTCGCCGATGCCGCGGCACTCCCGGTGGCCTATGGCACGGCGCTGCGCATGATGGTGACCAACGGCCACATCGCGAAGGGCGAGAAGGTCCTGATCCTCGGCGCCTCGGGCGGCGTCGGCGTGTGCTGCCTGCAGCTCGCCAAGGCGGCGGGCTGCGAGGTGATCGCCTGCGCCGGTACGGACGCCAAGGCCAAGCGGCTGCAGGAGCTGGGTGCCGACAAGACGATCAACTACGTCGAAAAGGATTTCATGAAGGAAATCTACGCGATGTACGGCAAGCCGACGCGGCGCGGCGGCGGCACGAATCTCGGCGTCGACGTGGTGGTGAACTACACCGGCGGCGACACCTGGGTGCCGTCGCTCAAGGTGCTGAAGGTCGGCGGCCGGCTGCTGACCTGCGGCGCCACGGCAGGCTACGCGCCGACCGAGGATATCCGCTTCATCTGGACGTTCGAGCTCAAGGTGCTGGGCTCCAACGGCTGGATGCGCTCCGACATCGAGACGCTGCTCAAGATGGTGCAGGAGAAGAAACTGAAGGTTCTGGTCGACAAGGTCTTCAAGCTGGAGGACGCGCGCGAGGCGCTGCGGGTGATCGAGGACCGCGAAGTGTTCGGCAAGGTCGTGGTGGCACCATGAGCGATGCACCGAAGCCCCTGACCGACGCCGAGCTGCAGAAGATGCTCGACGGCTCACCCTTCATCTCCTTCCTGGGGCTGAAGGTAATCGAGGCGAATCCTGCGAAGGAGACGGTCACCATGGAATGCGCCATGCGGCCGGAATTCGAGCGCGGCAAAGGGTCGGGCCAATGGCACGGCGGACCGCTCGCGGCCATCATCGACACGGTGGGCGACTATGCGCTGATCATGGCGCTGCGCCGGCCACTGCCGACGATCAATTTCCGGGTCGACTACCTGCGACCTGCGATCAAGACCAAGCTGATCACCACCGCCACGGTGCGCCGCAACGGAAAAAGCGTGGGCGTGGTCGATGTCGACGTGTTCAACGAGCAGAAAGTGCTGCTGGCGATCGGCCGCGCGACCTATTCGACGCTTACGGCATAGCGTCCGGAGTTTTCTCTTCGCCTGACCGGACAGGACGGAGGGACGACACTCAACGGAACGAAGTTTGCTTATGACTCCGGGGAGGGGTTGGCAGAGAACGGAGGGCTTCATGACGAACAAGGTGACGCGCCGCGTGTTCGGCGGTGTTGTGGCGGGTGGCGTTGCAGGCGGGCTGGTCGGGTTGTCGGTGCAGCCGGGCCTGGCTCAGGAACCCAAGAAGGGCGGCACCCTGGTCGCGACCTGGGGCGGCGGTGAGCCGCAGGCCTGCTACGTGCCGGCGGGCGGCGGCTCGAGCCCGACTTTCTCGTCGTCCAAGCTGTTCGAGCGGCTGGGCAACCGGCGCATGGACGGCAAGTTCGAGGGCGAGCTGGCCGAGAGCTGGGCCCCGGCGGCCGACTTCCAGTCCTACACGATCAAGCTGCGCCCGGGCGTGAAGTTCCACGACGGCAAGGACATGACGGCCGACGACGTCGTCTATTCGATCGGCGAGATCTGGAAGAAGTACGCCGCGGCCGCCGCGCTGACCGATTTCGCCGGTGTCGAGGCGAGCGATCCAGCCACGGTGGTGGTGAAGTTCAGCAAGCCGATCCCGGAATTCTTCTTCTCATCGCTGCTGTGCGGCAGCGTGAACTATATCGTCCCGAAGCACGTCTATGCCGGCAGCGATCCGGTTACCAACCCGGCCAATAATGCGCCGATCGGCACCGGGCCGTGGAAGTTCAAGGAATGGGTGCGCGGCAGCCACTTCGAGTACGTCAAGAACGAACTCTACTGGCGCAAGGGCTTCCCCTACATGGACAAGCTGATCATCCGCTACGTGCGCGATCCGGCGGGCCGGGCTGCCGCGATGGAAGCGGGCGAGATCCAGATCGGCGTGTTCAATCCGGTGGCGCCGCCCGACATCAAGCGCCTCGTCGCGACCAACAAGTTCGTGGCGACTCCCAAGGGCTACGAGGAAGCGGTGTGGTCGACCACGCTGGAATGCAACGTGCGCAATCCGACCTTCCAGAAGCGCGAGGTGCGCCAGGCGATGTTCTTTGCCGTCGACCGCAACCTGATCGCCAAGACGGTCTATTACGGCTATGCACGACCGGGCACGAGCCCCCTGTTCTCGCCGAACAAGGAGTTCTTCACCCCCGACACGTTCAGCACCGCGTTCGATCCGAAGAAGGCGGCGGCGCTGCTCGACGCCGCGGGCTATCCGAAAAAAGCCGACGGCAAGCGCTTCTCGGTCAATCTGCTGGCCGCCGGGTGGTTTGCGGAAAACGGCAAGATCGGCGCGATCGTCAAGCAGGGGCTGGAGGATGTTGGCCTGGTCGTGAACCTCACGGTTCCCGACCGCCCGACGTCGCTGAAGCGCATCTACACCGACTACGATTTCGACCTGGCGATCTCCAATCAGGCCAACCCGTCGGAGCCGGTGCCGAGCACGACCCAGTACTACACGACGGACGGCATCAAGAAGGGCGTGCCGTTCCGCAACGCCTCGGGCTTCAGCAACCCCGAGATGGATGCCGTGGTCGACAAGATCAAGGTCGAGACCGATCCGGCCAAGCGCAAGGCGCTGGTGGTCGAGTTCCAGAAGATCGCGACGCTGGAGGCCAACAACCTGCCGCTGCTCGAACTGGAGACCATCACGGTCGCCAGCTCCAAGGTGCAGAACCATTCGAACGACCCCAACTACCTGGCCGCGACCTGGTACGACATATGGGTCAGCTAGGCTCCTCCCCCGGCTCGCGGGGGAGGTAATTCAGCGTGGCAGCGGCGGCCTCCTCCCGTTCGTCCGCGGCGCTGCGCCTGCTGCGCCGCCGCCTGCTCCAAGCGGTGCCGCTGATGCTGGGCGTGGTGGTGATCAACTTCGTGCTGATCCATCTCGCGCCCGGCAGCTTCCTCGAGCTGATGACGGCGGAGAACCAGGTCAGCGACCCCGCCACGGTCGAACTGCTGCGCAAGACCTATGGACTGGAGGATCCCGTCTGGCTGCAGCTGCTGAAATACATCTGGGCGCTGCTGCATTTCGATTTCGGCTTCTCCTACAGGCAGAACATGCCGGTCATCCAGGCGATCGCCATCAACCTGCCGGCGACCATCCTGCTGATGGTATCGAGCATCACCCTCGCCTTCGCGATCGGCGTATCGGCGGGCGTGGTCGCCTCGGTCAAGGTGCGGACAGTCTGGGACACGCTGGTCTCGGTCGCCGCCATGTTTTTCTTTGCCGCGCCCTCGTTCTGGCTCGGCATCATGATGATCGTGCTGTTCTCGGTGAAGCTCGGCTGGATGCCGGTTGGCGGCCTGGCGACGATCGGCGGGGCGAGCGGCGGAATCGGTTGGGTGCTCGACATCCTGCACCATTTGATCCTGCCAACCCTGGCGCTCGGACTGTTTTACGCCGCGATCTATGCCCGGGTGATGCGCTCCTCGATGCTGGAAGTGGCGCAGGCCGATTTCGTGCGCACCGCGCGCGCCAAAGGCCTGTCGCGCCGCAAGGTCACGGTGAGCCACGTGCTGCGCAACGCGCTGTTGCCGGTCGTGACGATCCTGGGCGTGCAGATGGGCACCGTGCTGGCCGGCAGCGTGGTGATTGAAAGCGTGTTCAGCTGGCCGGGCGTCGGTTCCCTGCTGTTCGACTCGGTCAGTTCGCGCAACTACCCGGTGGTGCTCGGCATCATGGTGCTGGGCTCGCTGGTGGTGATCGCAGCCAACATCGTGGTCGACCTGGTCTACATGTGGCTCGACCCCCGAATCGAGATCCGTTGATGGAACGCTTCGTTTTCCTCGGGCGCTTCTCGCGCAACCGCGGCGCACTTCTGGGCGCACTGATCATCCTGTTCGTGGCGGCGATGGCACTGCTGGCACCGCTTTTCTATCCGACCGACCCGCTGCGCATCGTCGGCGCACCCGAGCTGTGGCCGGGCGAGGACCGCGACTTCCCCCTCGGCACCGATTCGCTGGGTCGCGACATCCTCGCCATGATCGTGCACGGCGCGCGTGCCACTCTGCTGATCGGGCTGTTCGCCTCGGCGGTCGCCACGATCATCGGCGTATCGGTCGGCGCCGCGGCCGGCTATTTCGGGGGCTGGGTCGACGAGATCAGCATGCGCGGCGCCGAGCTGTTCCAGACCATTCCCAACCTGATCTTCGTGCTGACCATCGTGGTGATCCTGGGCTCGACGCTGCAGAACATCGTGATCGCGATCGGCATCGTGAGCTGGACCCCGATCGCGCGCATGACCCGCGCCGAGTTCCTGGCGCTGCGCGATCGCGAGTTCGTGCAGGCCTGCCGCGCCATGGGCATGACCGACCTGCGCATCATCGTGGGCGAGATCCTGCCCAACGCCCTGCCGCCGGTGATCGTGCTCAGCTCGCTGGTGGTGGCGGGCGCCGTGCTGTTCGAATCGGCCGTGTCGTTCCTGGGCCTGGGCGATCCCAATCTCGCGAGCTGGGGCCGGCTGGTCGGCGACGGAAGGCTGCTGATCAGGAGTTCCTGGTACATCTGCGCCATCCCCGGCGTCGCCATCATGATCACCGTGCTCTGCCTCAATCTGATCGGCGACGGGCTGAACGACGCGCTCAACCCGAAACTGAGGGATCGCTGATGGCCCCTCAGTTGGCTGGCGTCGGCCTGCCGCTCGAAGTCACTGACCTCAGGACCACGCTGTTCACCCGCCGCGGCGAAATGAAAGCGGTCGATGGCCTGTCGCTGAAGGTCGCCGCCGGCGAGACCGTGGCGCTGGTCGGCGAATCGG
>CAYZQZ010000317.1:0-5239 GCA_964480235.1 uncultured Reyranella sp.
CAGACCGTCACGCAGGCGATTGCGCCGCATCAATTCACGAATCACGAACGAGATCGTCGAGCGCGCGATCGGCC
The DNA here is from genome assembly GCA_964480235.1 of uncultured Reyranella sp. GTDB lineage: Bacteria > Pseudomonadota > Alphaproteobacteria > Reyranellales > Reyranellaceae > Reyranella. The sequence goes on from CAYZQZ010000317.1 coordinate 75, forward strand.
AGCCGATGCGCAGTTCCTTCAGCGAACGATCGAGTCGGTCGAGATGCGGGCCTTCATCGATCAGCCGCCCGTCGCGCACGCCCACGACCTCGTAGACGCCGTCGGCAAGCTGATAGCCGCGATCCTCGATATGAACCTGCGCGGCCAGGTGATCGACATAGCGGCCGTTCACGTACGCGTAGCGTCCCATCTCTACCCCCTACTGAGATCCGGGCTCGGCGCCATTGGGGCGCTCGTCCCCTGCCCCGCCGTGCAGGCCGAGCGACTTCAATTTGCGATGCAGCGCCGAACGTTCCATCCCGACGAATGTGGCGGTACGCGAGATGTTGCCGCCGAAGCGCGTGACCTGGGCGAGCAGATACTCGCGCTCGAACACTTCGCGGGCGTCGCGCAGCGGCAGCTGCATGATCTCGCCGCCCTTTTCCCAGCGCAGCACCGACGGTGCGTCCTCGCTCACGTCATTAGGGAGCGCATCGGCGCGGATCGGTCCGCCGTCCGCGGGCGCGAGAATCAGCAGGCGCTCGATCACATTGCGCAATTGCCGGACGTTGCCTGGCCAGTCATGGCCCTGCAGGACCGCCAGGGTGTCCTCGCCGATGGCGCGTGGCGGCAAGCCGGTTGCGTCGGCAACGCGCCGCAACAGGTCGTTGGCCAGTTCCGGAATATCCTCGCGGCGCTCGCTGAGCGGCGGCACCCGGAGTGACACGACGTTGAGGCGGTGGAACAGTTCTTCCCGAAAGCGCCCGGCAGCGATCTCCTCCTGAAGATTTCGGCAGCTCGACGCCAGGACACGCACGTCGACTTCGACCCTCGTCTTGCCGGAGTCGCGCGTGAACGACTGCTCCTGCAGGACGCGGGCGAGCCTGCTCTGCAAGGCCAGCGGCAGGTCGACGACCTCCTTGAGCATCAAGGTACCGCCATGCGCCAGTTCGAAGGCGCTCGACACGTGCAGGGTGTCGCCGTCGGTCTCGCCGTCGGTCCCGAAAAGCTCGATCTCCAGTCGTTCGGCCGGCATGGTCGAGCAATTGACCACGTTGAACGGCCCATCAGCCCGCTTCGAGCCCTGATGGACAAGGCGCGCGACAGTCTCCTTGCCGGCGCCGGACGGACCGGTAATCAGCACGCGACTGCCGGTCGGCGCCACCCTCTCGATCTGGCCTCGCACGCCGCCCGCGACGCCGGAGGCGCCGACGAAGGTCACCTCGCCGCCGGCGCGGCGGCGCAAGGTGGCGTTCTCGCGCTTCAGCCGGTCGGCCTCAATCGCGCGGTCGACGACCAGCAGGAGGCGGTCGGCCTTGAAGGGCTTTTCGATGAAGTCGTAGGCGCCGTTCTTGATCGCCGATACGGCGGTATCGATCGTGCCGTGGCCGCTGATCATCACGACGGGTATCGGCGGTTCCTCGCGGCGGATCACTTCGAGGAGCTGCAGGCCGTCCAGATCGCTACCCTGCAGCCACACATCGAGGATGACCAACGCGGGGCGACGCTGGCGCACGGCCTCGATCGCCTCACTGCTGTTGTGCGCACGACGGGCGACGTGTCCCTCGTCCTCGAGAATGCCCGCGATCAGCGTGCAGATGTCGCGTTCGTCGTCGACGATCAGGATATCGTGGGCCATGACTCTTCAAATCGTCCGCGATGGGGGAAGCGGATCATTGTGCGGCCGTAGCCTGAGGCTGGGCCGACGCGATTTCCTTCGCGTCGCGCCGGAATACCAGACTCACACGCGCGCCGCCACCCTCCCGGTCCTGGAGGACTATCTCGCCGCCGTGATCTTCCATGATCTTCTTCACAATCGCGAGACCGAGGCCGGTGCCCTTGCTGCGCGTCGTCATGTAGGGCTCGGTGAGCCGGTCACGGCCCTCCTGAGGCAACCCGCGGCCGTTGTCCTGGACCACGATCCGCACGATCGAATCCTCCTCGGTCAGCTTCAGCGAGATTTCACCCTGTGGCAGCTCGCGGCCGGGCTGCTCCTCGCGCCCTTCGATCGCTTCGGCAGCGTTCTTGAGGATATTGGTCAGTACCTGACCGACCTGGCGCCGGTCGCAGTTCAAGGGCACTGGATGATCGGGCAGGCTGGACTGATAGCGGATGCCGGAGTTGCCGCTGCGCTGCAGGAACAGAGCCTGCTGGCACAGTTCCTTCACGTCCTCGGGATGCACGGTCGGACGAGGCATGCGCGCGAACGAGGAGAACTCGTCGACCATGCGGCCGATGTCGCCGACCTGCCGGATGATGGTGTCGGTGCAGATAGAGAAGGTCTCGGGATCGTCCTTGATCTGCTTCAGGTAGCGGCGGCGCAGCCGCTCGGCTGAGAGCTGAATCGGCGTCAGGGGATTCTTGATTTCGTGCGCGATGCGGCGCGCGACGTCGCCCCATGCCGCCATGCGTTGCGCCGACATCAGGTCGGTCACGTCATCGAAGGTCACGACGGCGCCGGCATTAGAAGCCGCGCTGATCCGAACCAGCAGGATGCGCCGCGTGCCGCGTTGCAGGATCTCGACCTGCCCTTGGGTCAGTCGATCGGGGCGCTCCGCAGCCTGCGTGACGAGCGTGACGAGTTCGGGCATGACCGCCGTGAGCTCGCGACCCAGCACGCCATCCTCGGGCAGGTCGAGCAGTTCCAGTGCAGAGCGGTTGGAACGCACGACAACGCCCGCGCTGTCGATGCTCAGCACGCCTGCCGAGACGCCCGCCAGCACGGCGTCGGTGAGCCGTCGCCTGGTATCGAGTTCCCGATTGGCATCGACCAGTTCCTTGCGCTGTTCCTCGACCTGACTGGTCATCCGGTTGAACGAGCGCGCCAGAAGCCCCAGTTCGTCGTTGGCCGGCCCCTCCTCCGCCCGTGCCGACAGATCGCCGCCGCGCACCCGCTCGGCTGTCGCCATCAGATTTCCGATCGGCTCGGTGAGTCGCGTGGCGAACACGATTGCCAGCCATACTGCGGCCAGCAGCATCAGGAGCGCGATGCCGCCGCAGATGGCGAAGATGATCACCTGGTTGCGCTGGAGCGCCTGCTCGATCTGCGAGTAGAATTTGCCGGCGAATTCGATGCTCTTGATGTAGTCCACGACCCTGAGGTCGACGGCATGCCCGGTGACCAGAAACAAGGGTTCGCTGACCACGAGCTGCATGACGAAGTAGGTGCCGCCACTGGCCTCGAATTCGACCGGCCGCTGCTGGTTGACCGCGAGCCACAGCACCTGCGCCGGCGGCACCGGATTCTCCAATGGCTTCGCATCGGGGGCGAAGGCGCGGGCGATCACGCCCTTGTCGCCGTCGACGAGATCGGCCTCGATGATGGGCCGACCTTCGATCGAGCGCTCGAGCACTTTGGTTACGGTAGCCTTGTCGCGCAGGGCTTCTAGGCTCAATTCCTGGAGCGGCACCGAGATGGCCGCGATGTCGCGCAGGATCTCCTCCTCGCGGGCGCGGCGAACCGGCTCGCCGATGGCGCGGGCGGCTTCGTAGGAGGCCTGCGACGGCTTCACCACGAAATCGATCAGGTTGGTCATCAGCAACGACAGGATGACCGTCACGATCACGGTCGGCGTGATGGTGAAGACGCTGCACACCAGCACCAGGCGCATGTGCAGGCGCGACCCGGCGGCGCCGCGCCGGCGGTCGAGCCAGAGTTTTGTTAGCCGGACGGCCAGCACGGCGACCAACGTGACCGCGACGACGAGATCGGCGACCAGCAGGCCGGTAATCCAGCCACCGGTCTGCAGCGGCGTCGGAACGAGCCCCGCCAGCCAGGCGTAGGTCGCCGACCCCGCCAGAATGGCGAACACAGCCAAGGCGACTGAAGCGGCACGCCCGCTGAGGGCGCGGCCTATCGCGTTGAACCGGTTGGCCAAGCGTGGAACGCCCAGCGAAGCTGCCAATTAAGTCACCCGCCTCGGCGGACCTGCGGCGTGCGAACCACGGGGACGTCGAGGTCCTTGATCTTCTTGCGCAAAGTATTGCGATTGAGCCCCAGGAGACGGGCTGCGCGCAACTGGTTCCCGCGCGTTGCCCCCAGCGCCAGGGACAGCAGCGGACGCTCGACTTCGGAAATGACGCGGTCGTACAGCCCGTCCGGCGGCAGCCGGTCGCCATGCTCGGTGAACACCGCCTGCAGATGCCGGTCGACGGCGTCGGCCAGGGTAGCATCGGAACCGGCCCCGTTGACCGTGGACGATTCGGATTCGAGCGGCTGGATCGCGTCGGCCAGTTCGGCTTCGATCGTCTCCAGGCCGATAACTTCCTCCGAATAGAGCGCCGACAGGCGGCGCACCAGGTTCACCAACTCACGGACGTTGCCCGGCCAGCGGTGCTGTTTCAGTCGTGCCATCGCATCGGGCGACAGGACCTTGGCCGGCAGACCATCGGCGGTGGCTAGCCGCAGGTAGTGATTGGTCAGTTCAGGAATGTCGTCCAGACGCTCGCGCAGCGGCGGCAGGCGGATCGGCACGACATTGAGGCGATAGAAAAGATCCTCGCGGAACAGTCCCTGCTGGATCAGGCGACGCAAATCGCGGTGCGTGGCGGCAACGATCCGGACGTTCGCCTTGATCGGGGTGCGGCCGCCGACGGTGGTGTATTCGCCTTCCTGCAGCACGCGCAGCAGGCGGGTCTGCGCTTCGGGCGGCATGTCGCCGATCTCGTCGAGGAACAGCGTGCCGCCGGAGGCTTGTTCGAACTTGCCGGCCGAACGCTGGACGGCGCCGGTGAAGGCGCCGCGCTCGTGGCCGAACAGTTCGCTCTCGATCAGCTCGCGCGGAATGGCCGCCATGTTGAGCGCCACGAACGGCCCCTTTCGGCGCTTGCCGTAGTCGTGCAGCGCGCGCGCCACCAGCTCCTTGCCCGAACCCGATTCGCCGGTGACCATCACCGTGAGGTCGGTCGCCATCAGCCGCGCCAGGGCACGGTAAATTTCCTGCATCGCCGGCGATCGTCCGATCAACGGCAGGCGCTCGCCATCCTCTGCCGGCTGCGGCGCCTGTGCGCCGGCGGGCGCCGGCGCGGAGAGAGCGCGGTTGACGACGGAGATCAGCTCGTTGAGGTCGAAGGGCTTCGGCAGATATTCGAAGGCACCGCGCTCGGTCGCGCGCACCGCGGTGAGCAGCGTCGACTGCGCGCTCATGACGATGATGCGCAGATCGGGGCGCAGCTTACGGATGCGC
>CAYZQZ010000318.1:0-5206 GCA_964480235.1 uncultured Reyranella sp.
GCGAAGGCTATGTCGAGAGCGCCGCCATGGGCCTGCTGGCTGGCCGTTTCGCCGCCGCCGAGGCGCACGGCCAGGCGGCGGTACCACCGCCACCCACCACGGCGATGGGCGCCCTGCTCAATCACATCACCGGCGGCGCCGAGGTCATGACGTTTCAGCCGATGAACGTCAATTTCGGTCTGTTCCCGCCGATTGAAGGCACCTTCCGCGGCAAGGAGCGGAAGCAGGCGCTCTCGACCCGTGCGCTGGCCGATTTCGACCGCTGGCTGGCGCCGGCACGGCTGGCGGCTGAGTAGCGCTGGAGGTTCATGCGGACCGCGGGCCTCCTGCCCCACGGTCCCTCTAACGCCGCAATATTTCGAAATGTGTCGCAATGGGCGGTAACCAAACGTTATTTCCCTACGGCTGAAGACGGCGGTGAAATGCGTGCACCCTCTCCCGCCGGAGTCCGCGCATGCAAACCACCCAAGAGTCGGCCAACCACGCAGTCGCCGCCACCAAGGTCGAGCACGTAGCGCTGCAGATGGATGTGCTGCAGGAAATTCGCCGCCATCTCGCGCCGTTCAGCGTCGAGGGACACCCGATCAGCGGCGAGACCGTGATCAGCGACGCCACCACCGTGGACTCGCTCACCATCATGGACATGGTGATGGAGCTGGAGGATCGCTTCGACGTCACGATCCCGATGAACCTCGTGGCGGAAGTCCGCACCGTGAACCAGCTTGCGGATACGATTCTGGCGCTAAGCGCCCGTCACTGAACGGCTGGGAGCGTGCGATCCCGTTAGCCCCCTCATGAGATAACCTCACGCAGCGCTTCCTCTTAGCGTGTTAGACAGCGGGCATGAGTCCCGCCGAACGCCGGCAGATGATGCTGGCGGGGCCGATCGTGCCCACCATCCTGACCCTCGCCGCGCCGAACGTCCTGAACGTCGCCATGCAGAGCCTGGTGAGCGTCGCCGACGCTTGGTTCGTGGGCCAGCTCGGCGTCGTCGAGCTGGCGGCGCTGGCGCTCGTCTTCCCGACGCAGATGGCGCTCGGCCAGATGTCGGCCGGCGCGATGGGCGGCGGCGTCTCCTCCTCAGTGGCGCGCGCGCTGGGTTCGGGCAATCGGGCCGGGGCGGCAGCAGCGGCAGCGCATGCGCTAGTCATCGCCCTCGGCATGGCGGCGCTGTTCGCCATCGTGTTCGTGGGATTCGGCCGCACGATCTACGGCGCGCTGGGCGGCTCGGGACGCGCGCTCGACGGCGCGGAAGCTTTCGCGAGCGTGCTGTTCCTCGGCTGCTTCGCGCACTGGATCGCCAACACCATGGCCTCGGTGCTGCGCGGCACCGGCGACATGAAGACACCCGGCCTCGCCCTGGTCGCGACGGCCGCGCTTCAGATCCCGCTGTGCGGCGCGCTCACGCTCGGCTGGTTCGGCCTGCCGGCTCTCGGCATCCGCGGTCCCGCCGCCGCCGCGGTGATCTCCTTCACACTCGCGGCCCTCTGGATGCTCTCGCGCCTGCTCGGACCGAAGGCGGCGCTTCGGCTGCACTGGCCGAAAGACGGATTCCGCTGGCCACCGTTCCGCGACATCCTGAAGGTCGGCCTGATCGCCTGCCTGGTCGTGATCCTGACCAACGGCACGGTGCTGCTGGTTACCGGCCTGATCGGCCGCGCCGGCGACGCCGCGATCGCGGGCTACGGCATCGGCAGCCGGCTCGAATACATGCTGGTGCCGATCAGCTTCGGCATCGGCGCGGCGCTGACCGCGCTGGTCGGCACCAACATCGGCGCCAAACAGTTCGCCCGCGCCCAGCGTCTGGCCTGGAGCGGCGCCCTGATGGCGGGTGGTATCGCCGCCCTGATCGGCATCGTGGTCGCGATCGCCCCCGATCTCTGGCTCGGCCTGTTCACGCGCGATCCGGCGGCGCTCGCCTCCGGCCGCACCTACCTGCACATCGTGGGCCCCGTCTACGGCTTCTTCGGCCTCGCCATGGCGCTCTACTTCGCGAGCCAGGGCACCGGCGAGATGATCTGGCCGGTGGTCGCCAATCTCAGCCGCATCGTCATCGCCGTGTGCGGCAGCCTGCTGGCGCTCGACGTACTGGGCTGGGGCGTGCAGGGCCTGTTCGCCTTCGTGGCGGCGGGCATCGTGAGCTTTGCGGGCGTGCTGGCCTTCTCGACGACGCGGCCGGCCTGGCGCGGCTGACCTCTATCGACGGCGCGACACGACCGGCCGCTGGATCAGGCTGCCGGCCTAGTCTTCCGGACCGCGGGCCTCCGGGCCCGCTCATGACCATGATGCGGCGCTGGAGCTCCGCGGTCCGATGGAGGCAGCATTCCAGTTGCACGGGAATCCTCCTAGAGTGCGCCTCCTGTTGAACTCGACGACCTGAAAAGAGGACACGCACCATGGCCGACGCCACCCCGACCACCGCGCTGGAACTGCGCTCGCTGATCAAGAAGACCGGCGAGCTGGAACTGTCGCTCGCCAAGGTGCCGGTGCCCGAGCCCGGGCCGGACCAGGTGCTGGTGCGGGTCGAGGCGACGCCGATCAATCCCAGCGATCTCGGCCTGCTGCTGGGCCCCGCCGACATGGGCTCGGCAGCGGTGAGCGGCAGCGGCGAGAGCATCGTCGTCAAGGCCAAGGTCTCCGAGGCCGCCCTGCCCTTCCTGGCGGCGCGCCTCGACAAGTCGATGCCGGTCGGCAATGAGGCCGCCGGCACCGTCGTGAAGACCGGCAGTTCGGACGCCGCCCAGGCGCTCAAGGGCAAGCTGGTCTCGATGGTCGGCGGCGCCATGTACACGCAGTACCGCCTGCTCAACGCGCGCGATTGCCAGCCCCTGCCCGCCGGCACGACGGCGGCCGAGGGCGCGTCGTGGTTCGTCAATCCGCTGACCGCGCTCGGCATGACCGAGACGATGAAGCGCGAGGGTCACAAGGCGCTGGTCCATACCGCCGCCGCCTCGAACCTCGGCCAGATGCTGAACAAGATCTGTCTCAAGGACGGCATCGGGCTGGTCAACATCGTGCGATCGGCGGCGCAGGCCAAGATCCTGAAGGACATCGGGGCCAAGCATGTGGTCGACAGCACCTCGCCCAAATTCATGGACGAGCTTGTGCAGGCACTGGTCGAAACCGGCGCCACCATCGCTTTCGACGCGATCGGCGGCGGCAAGCTCGCCAGCCAGATCCTGACCGCGATGGAAATCGCGCTGAACAAGACCGCCAAGGAATACAGCCGCTACGGGTCGAGCACCCACAAGCAGGTCTATATCTACGGCAGCCTGGCGATGGGCCCTGTCGAGCTGACCCGCAACTACGGCATGGCGTGGGGTGTCGGCGGCTGGCTGCTGACGCCGTTCCTGCAGAAGATCGGCCGCCCCGACCAGGTGCGGCTGCGCGAGCGCGTGGTCAACGAGCTCAAGACCACCTTCGCCAGCCACTACACCCGGACGATCTCGCTCGCCGAGGCGCTCGATCCGAAGAACATCGCCGTCTACAACAAGCGCGCGACCGGCGAGAAGTACCTGATCAATCCCAACAAATAGAGACATGGCGGAGGCGACAGCGTTCGGCGACAGCAATTGGGCCGACCTGCACCGGCAGGGCTTCACGGTCGTCTCCGGCGCTGTTCCGCCTGCGCTGCTGTCGCCGGCGCAGGCGACCGCCGCGCAGCTGAACGCAACGCATCCCGAGCCTGGCTGGGAGCGCAGCCGGAACGAGACCTGGCGCGAGATTCGCGACTGCCAGCACCCGGACTTCGTCGCGATCGTCGAGGGCGTACTCGATCCGCTGGCCGGCGAGATCCTGGAAAGCGTGAACAGGCCCGAGCGCATCCAGCTCGCCTCGACCCTGCCCGGCTTCTCGACCAAAGGCATTGTCGGCCGCCACTTCCACATCGACGGCGGCACCAAGCCCTCGCTCGCCGTGTTCAATTTCCTGTTCGGCGTGGCGCTGACCGACATGACGTCCGATACCGCGGGCGGCTTCCACGTCCTGCCCGGCTCGCACTATGCCTTCGCCGAGTTCTTCGCCGCGCATCTGACCGGCGGCGAAGCAAGCCCGGGTGACATCAACTGGGGCGAGGTGAAGACCGCCGCCCAGCAGAAATTCCTGACACCTCACATGGTCGTGCCAAGGCTCAAGGCGGGCGACGTGATCGTGGTGCACAGCTTCGTCGCCCACGGCACGTCGGCCAACACGGGCGCCATGCGGCGCGACATGCTCTTCCAGCGCCGCGCCGCGCTGCCGCTCTGCGGCCCCGAGCCTTCGTCCATCCTGCCCGCGCGCAAAGCGTTCATGCGCGATCCCTGGCTGTTCTTCCAGCGGAGACCTCAATGACGAACGACCCCGGCCATAGCGTGCGTACCCGCGCGCCCTTCCTGCCGATCCACAAGCGGCCGAAGCTGGTCCTGCCGAACAAGGCGAAGGTCGCGGTGTGGACCATCGTCAATGTCGAGAACTGGAGCCCGCTCGGCGCCATGCCGCGCACCGTGCTCCCGCCCCCGATGGGGCAACCGCTGTTGCCCGACGTGCCGAACTGGGCGTGGCACGAGTACGGCATGCGGGTCGGCTTCTGGCGCTTTCTCGACGTACTGAACACGCGCGGCCTCAGGCCGACCTTTGCCGTCAACGGCACGGCAATCGAACTCTATCGTGAAGCCTGCGAGGCGGCGCGCGACGCGGACTGGGACTTCATGGGCCACGGCTTCGTGCAGAAGCCGATGCATCGCGTCGACGACCAGCGCAAAGCGATCGCCGACACGATCGCGGCAATCAAGGCCTTCACCGGCGCCCCACCGCGTGGCTGGGAGAGCCCGGGCCTCACCGAGACCGACGAGACGCTCGACCTGCTGGCCGAAGCCGGCATCGAATATGTCGCCGACTGGGTGATGGACGAGCAGCCGGTCACACTCACGACGAAGCACGGCCAGGTCGTGTCGGTGCCGTACACGGTCGAGATCAACGACGTGGTGATCAGTGCCGTCGAGAAGCAGCCCTCGGACGAGATCTTCCGGCGCGGGCGCGACCAGTTCGACCGTCTCCATCTCGACGGCGCCACCGCGCCGCGCGTGATGGCGATCTCGATCCATCCCTATCTCACCGGCGTGCCGCACCGGATCAAGTATCTCGAAATGCTCTACGACTACATCCTGGGCCACGACGGCGTCGTGATGTGGACGGGCGCGGAGATCCTCGACTGGTATCGCGGCCAGGT
>CAYZQZ010000319.1:0-5178 GCA_964480235.1 uncultured Reyranella sp.
GTATCCCAGCGCCGTTTCGCCATCGCTCAGGCGCGTGAAGCCGAGCGGCTTCAGCACGGCGTCGTAGAAGGTCCCGGCCCGCTTGATGTCGCTCACGCCGATCGAAACATGGTCCAGCATTGCCCTCTCCCGTATAACTAGTTAACGGGTTATATGGTTATAAAAGCAGTGCGGGCTTGTCAACCGGCTATCGGGTTATCATGTGGGGGCAAATGATCCGCCCCGACCTCTGTCTCGACTACGCGAACACACGCTACTGGCGTGGCCAGGCGACCCCCACCGAGACCCTGAACGCGCCGGAGGATTTCGCGGCCTGGGCCAAGGCGGCCAAGGCGCCGCCGCTCCGCGAGTTTGAGCAGGCTCTGGCGCTGCGCGAGTCGATCTACCGCCTGTTCGATGCCCAGGCTCAGGGCCGCAGCGCGGCGCCGCGCGATCTTGAGACGCTGAACCAGGCCCTGGCGCGCGCGCCGGCCCGCACCACGCTCAAGCGCGGCAAGGACGGCTATCAGTGGGAAGTCGATGTCAGGTCCGGAACGGCGCTGGCGCTGCTCGCGCCGGTGCTGTGGTCGGCCGGCGACCTGCTGGCCGGACCGCGCCTCGACCGGGTGAGGCGCTGCGCCAATCCGGAATGCGGCTGGCTCTTTCTCGACGACAGCCGAGCCGGCAAGCGGCGCTGGTGTTCGATGTCCGCCTGCGGCAACCGCGCCAAAGCACGGCGGCACTATCACAAAAGCAAGGACGAGGACGCCTAGGACAAAGAAAAAGCGCGACACCCGGTGGGGTCGCGCTTCAATTCCTGTCCTATGGGCACCGCGCCGGCTCGCGCACCTGATTTCAAGCGCTGCCGCCGGCCGTCATTTTGCGGATTACCGCAAAATGCTCTGCAGCTTCATGGCGACGCCCATGTCGCCTTCGATCTTGAGCTTGCCGGTCATGAACGCGGTCATGCCGTCGAGCTTGCCGTTGATCATGTCGTCGAAGTCGCTGAACGCCATCTTGAGGGTGCAGTCGGCGGCCTTGTCGTCGTTGCTGACGTTCGGCGGATTGGCATTGCCGTCGATGAACACGACACCCTGGTCGGTGCTGAACTTGACGGTGTTGCCGAAGGACGACTTCTTCGCCGCGCCTTCCTTCATTTTGGTGGTGATTTCCTGCAAGGTCATGGCGAGTTCCTCCTGTCGGCCAATGCTTAGGGGGATTACTTGACCTTTACGTAAACGTCAAATAAGGCCCATGAACGGCCGTTCATTCTGGGAGGGGAAATGCCGTATCGCTCGGTTCTGAGACCGGGCCTGTTCGCGGGCCAGACGATCGTCGTGACCGGCGGCGGCAGCGGTATCGGGCGCTGCACCGCCCACGAGATCGCAAGCCTCGGCGCCCATGTCGTGATCGCCGGCCGCAAGCCGGAAAAGCTCGCTACCGTGAAGGCCGAGATCGAGCAGTCCGGCGGCTCCTGCGAGACGCACAGCTTCGACATCCGCGAAGAAGCGCAGGTGAAGGACGCCGTGGCTGCGATCGTGGCGAAGAACGGCCGCATCCACGGCCTGTTCAACAATGCCGGCGGCCAGTTCCCCGCACCCGCCGCCCAGATGAGCGCCAAGGGCTTCGATGTCGTGGTGCGCAACAACCTGACCGGCGGCTTCATCGTCAGCCGCGAGATCTACACCCAGTCCATGCAGCACCATGGCGGCGCGATCGTGAACATGACCGCCGACTATCGCAACGGCTTCCCCAACATGGTGCACACAGGCGCCGCCCGCGCCGGCATGGCCAACCTCACCATGACTCTCGCCTTCGAATGGGGCGTCTCCGGCGTGCGCGTGAACTCGGTGGCGCCGGGCTGGATCGCCTCGTCGGGGATGGACACCTATACCGGCGAGTTCAAGGAGAACATTCCCAAGCTCAAGAACCACTGCCCGCTGGGGCGGCTCGGCACTGAGAGCGAAGTCTCGGCCGTGGTCTGCTTCCTGCTGAGCGAGGCCGCGGCCTACATCACCGGCAGCGAGATCAGGATCGACGGCGGCGTGCCGCTGGCCAACCGGTCCGTCGATCTGCCGCAGACCGACCGGTCGCAGGCCTTCAACGGCTTCCACCTCGCCGTCACCCCCAAAGTACTGGGCGGCTGAACCATGCCGGTCATCGAAAGCCAGATCGATCGCAACAGCGACGACTACAAGCGCAACCGCAGCCAGATGCTCGCGGCGATCAAGGAGTTCCGCGACGCAGAGGCGAGCGTCCAGGCCGCGTCCGAGAAGGTTCGCGAACGCTTCGCCAAGCGCAAACAGCTGATGCCGCGCGAGCGCATCGCGCTCCTGCTCGACCGCGGTGCGCCGTTCCTCGAGCTGATGCCGCTCGCAGGCTACCGCATGCACGACGACAAGGACGGATCGAGTGCGGGCGGCGGCTCGGTCGCCGGCATCGGCTATGTCGAGGGTGTGCGCTGCATCGTGACAGCCTACAACTCCGCGATCAAAGGCGGCACCGTGGCGCCGTCGGGCCAGCGCAAGGGCCAGCGCGTGCAGCAGATCGTCATGGAGAACAAGCTGCCGGTGGTGAACCTGGTCGAATCGGGTGGCGCGAATCTGCTCTACCAGGCCGAGATATTCGTGCCGGGCGGCCGCGGCTTCGCCAACCAGGCACGCATGTCGGCGCGCGGCATTCCCCAGGTCACCGTCGTGCACGGCTCGTCGACCGCGGGCGGAGCCTACCTGCCGGGTCTTTCCGACTACGTGATCATGGTGCGCAATCAGGCCAAGGTGTTCCTGGCCGGCCCGCCGCTGCTCAAGGCCGCCACCGGCGAGATCGCGACCGACGAGGAGCTGGGTGGCGCGGAGATGCACGCCACCGTCTCCGGCGTGGCGGAGTGGATGGCCGAAAACGACGCCGACGGGCTGCGCATGGCGCGCGAAGTCATTGCCAAGTGGCACTGGAACGACAAGCTGCCGCCCAGGAACGTGAAGCCCTTCAAGCAGCCCCTGTACGACATCGAGGAGCTGTGCGGGGTCGTCCCGCCCTCGCACAAGGATCCGTACGACGTCCGCGAGGTGATCGCGCGCCTGGTCGACGGCTCGGACTTCCTCGAATTCAAGGGCCTGTTCGACCAGCAGACGATCTGCGGCTGGGCCGAGATCGAGGGCGAGCCGGTCGGCATCATCGGCAACAACGGGCCGATCACCACCAAGGGCGCGGTCAAGGCGGCGCAGTTCATCCAGCTGTGCTGCCAGCAGGGCACGCCGATCGTCTACCTGCAGAACACTACCGGCTACATGGTCGGCACCGAGGCCGAGCGCGGCGGCATCGTCAAGCACGGCTCCAAGATGATCCAGGCCGTGGCCAACGCCACCGTGCCGCAGATCACCATCGTCATCGGCGGCTCCTTCGGCGCCGGTAATTACGGCATGTGCGGTCGGGCCTACGATCCGCGGTTCATCTTCTCCTGGCCGAACAGCCGCACCGCCGTGATGGGCGGCGAACAGGCGGCCGGTGTGATGAAGACCGTGACCGAACAGAAATTCCTGCGCGAGGGCAAAGAGCCGCCCAAAGCCGAGATCGACAAGATGTTCAAGGCGATCGTCGAACAGTTCGACCGCGAATCAACAGCGCTCTACGCCACGGCGCACCTGTGGGACGACGGCATCATCGATCCGCGCGACACGCGCCGGGTGCTGGCCTTCACCCTATCGATCGCGCGCGAGTCGGTCGTGCGGCCGCTCAATCCGATCACCTTCGGCGTTGCAAGGATGTAAAGCGATGAAGTTCACGCCCGAACACGAGGCCCTACGCCAGACCTGGAAGACGCTGATCGATCGCGAGATCAATCCATATGTCGACGAATGGGAAAAAGAAGGCCAGTTCCCCGCCCACGACCTGTTCAAGAAGATGGGCAATGCCGGCCTGCTGGGCGTCGACAAGCCGGTCGAATTCGGCGGCTCCGGCCTCGACTTCTCCTATGCCATGGTCTGTTCGGAGTCGCTCGGGCTGGTGAATGGCGGCTCGGTGCCGATGGGCACCGGCGTACAGATCTCGATGGCGACGCCGGCGCTCGCCCGCTACGGCTCCGACGAGCTGCGCAAGGAGTTCCTGGCACCGTCGATCAGCGGCGACTATGTCGCCTGTCTCGGTGTCTCCGAAACCGGCGCCGGCTCCGATGTCGCCTCGATCAAGACCAACGCCCGCCGGGTCGGCGGCGACTGGGTGATCAACGGCGGCAAGATGTGGACGACCAACGGCGCGCAGGCCGACTGGATGTGCGTTCTCGCGAACACCGGAGAAGGGCAGGCACACAAGAACAAGTCGCTGATCGTTGTGCCGATGCAGACCAAGGGCATCGAGATCGTGAAGAAGCTCAACAAGCTCGGCATGCGCGCCTCGGACACCGTCCAGACCTTCTTCGACGAGGGGAAGGTGCCGGTGCGCTACACGATCGGGCAGCCGGGTCAGGGCTTCATCTATCAGATGCAGCAGTTCCAGGAGGAGCGGCTGTGGGCCGGTGCCGGCACGCTGATGGGCTGCGATCGCATCATCAACGCCACCATCGAGTACACGCGCGGCCGCACCGTGTTCGGCAAGCCGCTGCTCGACAACCAGGTCGTCCATTTCCGCCTGGCCGAGCTCAAGAGCGAAGTCGAGGCATTGCGCTCGCTGGTCTATCGCGCCTGCGAGGAATACCTCGCCGGCAAGGACGTCACGATGCTGGCCTCGATGGCCAAGCTCAAGGCCGGGCGCCTGCGCCGCGAAGTCTCGGACTCCTGCCTCCAGTACTGGGGCGGCGCCGGCTACCTGTGGGACAGCCCGGTGGCGCGCGCCTACCGCGACGGCCGGCTGGGTTCGATCGGCGGCGGCGCCGACGAGGTCATGCTGCAGATCATTGCCAAACTTCAGGGCAACATGCCCCGACTCGGGAATCGCTGACCATGCAATTCACCCAGGAACACGACGAGATCCGTCGCACGCTGCGCGCCATCATCGAGCGCGACATCAATCCCCACGTCGACCAATGGGAAGAGGATGGCATCTTTCCCGCCCACGAGGTTTTCAAGAAGCTCGGCAGCGCCGGGCTGCTGGGCATCAACAAGCCGGTAGAATACGGCGGCATGGGACTCGACTACTCCTACGCCATGGTGATGGCCGAGGAGCTGGGCCATATCCATTGCGGCTCGGTGCCGATGGCGATTGGCG
>CAYZQZ010000320.1:0-2869 GCA_964480235.1 uncultured Reyranella sp.
ACAATCCGGTGTCGGTGGCGCCGGGCTTCCAGATGGAGAATGTCTTCACCTTCGCAGGCATTCCCGCCGTCATGCAGGCGATGTTCCACTCGATGAAGCATCGCCTGGCCGGCGGCGATCCGGTCGTCTCGCGCACCGTGCGCACCAACCTGCCCGAGGGCATCATCGCCGAGCCGCTGGGTGCGTTGCAGAAGCGCTTCGAGGGCCTCGACATCGGCAGCTACCCGGCTTTCCGGAATGGCAAACCTTCGGTGTCTCTGGTGCTGCGCGGCACGGATGATGCAAGGCTCGCCAAGGCATCGGCCGAGCTGATCGCCACCCTCAAGGAAATGAACGGCGAAGCCGAGGAGTTCGTGCAGTAGGCGATGGCGACGTGGCGCAACTGGATCGTCCTCGTCGCCCTTTCGGCGGCACTCGGTGCGCTCCTGCTGTGGCTGCATGCGCCCGCGGCGCTCATGCTCGGACCGCTGATCGCCGCCATCGTCGTGGCCTCGAACGGCGTGCGTCTCTCCCTGCCGCTGGCCCCCTTCGTGGTGGCGCAGGGCATCGTCGGCAGCATGATCGCGCGCTCGATCCCGCTCTCGATTGCGGGCGACATCGCCGGCCACTGGCTGCTCTTTACCTTCGGCGTGCTGTCGGTCGTGGTGGTGAGCGCCTTTCTCGGCTGGGCGATGACCCGACTCGGCGCGCTGCCCGGCACGACGGCGCTGTGGGGCACCAGCCCGGGGGCCGCCTCCGTGATGTCGATCATGGCCGAGGATTACGGCGCCGACGTGCGTCTCGTCGCGTTCATGCAGTATCTGCGCGTGGTCATGGTGGCCGGCATCGCCGCCCTGGTGGCGCGGCTGTTCGGTATCGAGACCTCCCACGCGGGCCAGGCTGCCGCCGCGATCGTCTGGTTTCCGCCGGTCGACTGGATCGCGCTGGGCGAGACCTTGGCGCTGGCGATCGTCGGGCCGGTCGTGGCGCGCTACCTGCGCATTCCCGCCGGCGCCTTCCTGGTGCCGCTGATCGCGGGCGTCGTGCTGGTCCATCTCGGCTGGATGCGCATCGAGTTGCCGCCGTGGCTGCTCGCCGGTGCCTATGCCCTGGTCGGCTGGAATGTCGGGCTGCGCTTCACGCGGCAGCTGCTGGCACATGCCATGCGCGCCCTGCCGGCCATTCTCGCCTGCATTTTCGTGATGATCGCGATGTGCGGCGGCATCGCGGCCTTGTTCGTGGTCATGACCGACGTCGATCCCCTGACCGCCTATCTCGCCACCAGTCCGGGCGGCTCGGATTCGATCGCCATCATCGCAGCCTCGACCGACGTCGATCTCAGCTTCGTCATGGCCATGCAGACCGTGCGCATGATCGCGGTCCTGTTCATCGGACCGCCCCTCACCAAATTCATCTCCACCCGCACCAAGCCACCCAACCCATAACAAGCTATAAACGGACATGACCGCCATCCACGACATGACCGCGGCCGAGCTGTTGGCCGCCTACAAATCGAAGAAACTGTCGCCCGTCGAAGTCGTCGACGCCGTGATCGCCCACATCGAGAAGTGGGAGCCCAGGCTCAAGGCGTTGTACGCGCCGGATTTCGGCAGTGCGCGCAAGGCTGCGTCGGAGTCCGAGAAGCGCTGGCAGAAAGGCGCCCCCGCCGGAGCCCTCGACGGCGTGCCGATAACCATCAAGGAGAACATCGCGACCAAAGGCGTGCCGGTGCCGCTCGGCACTGCCGCGACCGATCTGGTGCCGGCATCGACCGACGCACCGGCGGCGGCGCGGGTGCGCGAAGCGGGTGCGATCATCCTGTCCAAGACCACCATGCCCGACTACGGCATGCTGTCGTCGGGCCGCAGTTCCTTCCATCCGCTGACCCGCAATCCCTGGAACCTCGCCTGGAATCCCGGCGGCTCCAGCGCCGGCGCGGGCGCGGCCGCCGCCGCCGGCTATGGCCCGCTGCATATCGGTACCGACATCGGCGGCTCCGTGCGCCTGCCGGCCGCCTGGAATGGCATCTTCACCCTGAAGCCCAGCAATGGTCGCGTGCCGGTCGATCCGCCGTTCCTCGGTCGCGTCGTCGGGCCGATGACCCGGACCGTCGCCGACTCGGCCCTGCTGCTGGAAGTGATCACCGAGCCCGACTGGCGCGATCATATGAACCTGCCGCCCCACTCGATCGAATGGAATTCGAGCCCGCGCGATCCCAGGGGGCTGAAGATCGGCCTGCATCTCGATGCCGGCTGCGGTATGCCGCTCGAGCCCGAGACCCGGGCTGCGATCGAGGCGGCGGCCAGGCTGCTCGCCGATGCTGGCGCGATCGTGACGCCGGTTCAGGCCTTCATGACGCCGGAGATGCTCGCCCTGCAGGACGTGTTCTGGCGGGTGCGCAGCTGGAACGACTTCGCTGCCCTCAGCCACGAGAAGCAGGCGAGGGTGCTGCCGTTCATCGCGACCTGGTGCCGCGGCGGCGCCGACGTGTCTGGCCGCGACGTCATCAAGGGCGTCAACAACTACATGGCAATCCGCGCCGCGGCGGTGAAGGCGATCCAGCCTTTCGACTTCATCCTGTCGCCAACCTCGCCAGTGCCGACCTATCCAGCCGAATGGGAGATGCCCTCCAACAGCGTCGAGCGGGCGATGGACCATATCGGCTTTACCATGCCCTACAACATGAGCGAGCAGCCGGCCTCGTCGATCAATTGCGGGTACACGAAAGAGGGTAAGCCGATCGGCCTGCAGATCGCCGGCCATCGCTTCGACGACGATGGCGTGATGCGGATCAGCCGCTGGTTCGAACAGGCGCGGGGCCCGCAGAAGTCGTGGCCCACACCGCCGAAGTGAGTCGACTGTTGCCCACCCTTCGAGACGGCGCTTCGCG
>CAYZQZ010000320.1:2969-5166 GCA_964480235.1 uncultured Reyranella sp.
TGCGGCTTTCTCGCCCTGTACCAGAAGGATCTCGAGGAACTCTCGCCGGTGCCGGTCGCGACGTCGGCGCTGCTGCACATAAGGGCGTTGACGGGAAAGAAGGTCGGCGTGCTCACCGCCTCGGCGGAGAACCTGACGCCCGCGCATTTCGCCGCCGTCGATGCGCCGCCCGACACGCCGGTCGGCGGCCTGCCGGCCGACTCTTCGTTCGCCTCGACCTTCCTGCGCAATGGACTCACGCTCGATCGCGAGGCCGTCGAGCGCGAGACGGTCGGGGCAGCGCGCGCCCTGGTCGCGAAGCACCCGCAGATCGACACGATCGTGTTCGAGTGCACCAATCTGCCGCCGTACAAGCAGGCGGTGCAGCAGGCGCTCGGCCTGCCGGTGTACGACGTGCTCGACCTGCTGAAGGACTTCCATGCCCACCTCTGAAACACCAGCCTCTGAGACCTTCGACTGCGACGTGATCGTCGTCGGCTCGGGCGCGGCCGGGCTCTCGGCTGCGCTCGCCGCCGCGGTCGACGGCGCGAGGGTCGTGGTGCTGGAGAAGGCTTCCGTCCTGGGCGGTACGACCGCGATGTCGTCGGCCGGCACCTGGGTGCCGGCAAACCATCACATGAAGGCGGCAGGTATCGAGGATTCGGCGGAGGAGACGCTCACCTACATCCGCGCCACCGCGCCGCCGGGCTGGCAGAAGGAAGAGGACGAGTTGTGGCGGGCGCTGGCCGAGAACGCCGCACCCATGTTGCGCTTCCTCGAGGACAAGACGCCGCTCCGCTTCGAACTGGTCAACCATCCGGATTTCTATGTCGAGGCCCCGGGCGGCAAGCTGTTCGGCCGCATGGTCTCGCCGACCGTGATCTCGAAGTTCCTGCTCGGCCGCCTCTGGAACAAGGTGCGTCCGTCGGTGAAGCCGCAATACTTCACCTACAAGGAGATGATCGGCGGCATCCTGAAGGACCCATGGAAGGCCGGCCTCAAGATCGGCCACAAGCTGGTGTGGCGGTTCCTCGCGCAGAAGGTTGGCCTTGGAAACGGCCTGACCGTGGGCCTGCTGCGCGGCTGCCTCGATCACGGCTGCAGGATCTTCATTCATGCCGATGTAAAGAAGCTCGTCACAGACGGCGGGGCCGTCACCGGGGTCGAAGCCGTGATCGCGGGCAGGACCACGACAGTCCGCGCCGCCAAGGGCGTGGTGCTGGCGACCGGCGGCTTCGACTGGGCGCCCGACTACATGCCGAAGTACTTTCCCGGCATCCAGCAGATCGGTGCGCCGCGCAGCAACACCGGCGACGGCCAGCGCATGGCGGCCGCGATCGGCGCCGAGCTCGCGCACATGGACCAGGCCCTGATTGCTTGCGCCACCTTCACCGAGTACGAGGGCCATCGCCACGCCCAGCCGCTGTTCGAGACATATACCGGCCACTGCATCCTGGTGAATCGCCATGGCGAACGCTTCGTCAGCGAGGGCGCGGCGGGTCTCGGCGTCGCCATGGACGAGCGCGGACCCGACGGCAAGCCGAAGCACATGCCGGTGTGGCGCATCTTCGATTCACAGTACCGGCACAAGCTGTCGAAGATGTTCACCTCGCGCGATCCCGATTTCGTGCGCAGTGCGCCGACCCTGGAAGCCCTGGCGGAAAAGATCGGGCTCGACCCGAAGAAGCTGGTCGCCACCGTCGAACGCTTCAATGGCTGGTCGAAGGAGGGCATCGATCACGACTTCCGTCGCGGCGAAACGGCCTGGGAGCGCTATTACACTGGTGATCCCAAGGACGGCGTGGCGTTGCGCCGGGTCGAGCAGCCGCCCTTCTTCGCCTCGCCCTTCCTTTATGTGAGTCTGGGGACGAAAGGCGGCCCGCGCACCAACGAGCGCTGCGAGGTGCTGCGGCCCGACCGGAGCGTGATCGCGGGCCTCTACTGCGCCGGGATCGCCATGGCCCATCCGATCGGCACCAAGGCGGTCGGCGCCGGCACGACGATCGGCCCGTGCCTGACTTTCGGGTACATCGCCGGGAAGGCTGTCGGTCGCAGGAATACGTGAGCAATCTTCCCCATTGGAATGGGGAGGCATTACTCCTTCAACAACCGCCGATACATCGGCTGCAACAGCGTCGGGATGATGTAGATCGGCACCTGAACCGCGGCGATGAACAGGAAGATGTCGGGATCGACGGTGAGCGGCAGCACCGCCATC
>CAYZQZ010000321.1:0-5163 GCA_964480235.1 uncultured Reyranella sp.
GCACGACGATCAGCACCAGCCCCAGCCCGCCGCTTGGGTAGTAGCCCCAGCCCGCGCTGTAGGGCCATGTCGGCAGGGCGCCGATCAGCAGCAGGATGAGCAGAACAAGCAGGATCGTGTGAAGCATGGGTGTCTCCCAGAGTCGCGGCGGGGGGATGCGAGCGGTCGACGGTCGACCGCTCGCGGTTCAGGGGGCTCGTCAGCCGATGCGGCCGACCGGAAGAGTCCTCACCAGAAGGTCGGCGCGCCGTAGTACTTGTCGATGCGCCTGCCGTAATCGGCGTTCCAGGCGAAGCTCGGGCTTCGGTCGAGGGTCGGTGCGTCCTGGAGCTGCTTCTTGCTGACTTTGACGACGTAGCCTTCCTTCCTGGTGTCGTAGTCCAGCGACGACCAGGGCAGCGGATGCTGCTTCTCGCCCATGCCCAGGAATCCGCCGAAGGACATGACCGCGTAGATCGCCCGCCCGCTCACCTTGTCGAGCAGGATGTCGTCGACCGTGCCGAGCTTTTCGCCCGCCGTGTTGTAGACGGTCGTACCGTTGACTTTTTCCGCGGCGATCAGCGTGCCGGTGGTGATCTTGGTGACGTCGGTCATTGCAAGGTCTCCTTGTGGTGGATGTCGTGTTCGACGCGCCTTCGGTGCGGCTCCGCGCATCGATGAGAATTGCGTGGGGCCCGCATGTCGGATGATTTGGGGGGCAGATTGTGGCGCGGGCACCGCCGGGCGGCGGCGATCACCGGTTGGTCACACAACCCGGCGGGAAATGCCTGGATGCCGTTCGATCCGGGCCATATCTCCGGCGTGACAGCACAATTGTGCCGCGACATCCGTTTCGCGCGGCAATCCCTCTGACAAGGAGGCATTCTTGGAACGCGATCGGACTCCGACGGAAGCACGCGGCGGCGTCATCAGCGGCCGCGTCATTCTCGTGCTCCTGGCGTCGATGAGCGGCGCCGTCATCGCCATGGCGGCGATCTGGTACTTCTTCTTCTTCAGCGCGGGCACTCGCTAGCGAGACCGGGTGCGCGCGCGGGTCGCTGGGCGGACGTGGCAGATTGCGGATACGCTTCCCGTCAAATGGGATGTCACTTTGCACTGCGTGGATCGGGCGGCTTCCTGAGTCGGTTCGCGCTGTCTCTCGGAGTCGCTGCCGGCCTGATCTGTGCCGCCGCGACAGCGTGGGCCGCAGATCCCGTGCCCTGGACAGGCTTCTATGTCGGCGGCTCCGCCGGCATCCTGACCGGCACCACCGGCTTCAGCGATCCCAACGGCCCCGGCATCTACGGTGGCGACGTTCCGGCGTCGGGCTTCATGGCCGGCATCCAGCTCGGCCACAACTGGCTGGTCGAGCGGCAATGGCTGCTCGGCCTCGAGGCGGCCGGCAGCCTCGCGACCTCGCCCGGCACCAACACCTGCATGCAATCCTCGCCTGCGATCATCGCCTCCAACTGCAAGGTGTCGCCGCGCGGCCAGGTCGCGCTGACCGGCCGCCTCGGCGCCCTGACCGAGCCCGGCGGCCGCACCCTGCTGTACGGCAAGGGCGGTGTCGCCTGGATGCGCGCCGACCTCTCGATCGAGCCCAACGACAATTTCGCTGCCTTCGCTCCGGCCGGTGCGCCGGTGCGCCGGTCGATCGACGCGTGGGGATGGACCGTCGGCGCCGGCATCGAGCGTTCGCTGTCGCCATCGTCGTCCTGGTCGATGTTCGCCGAATACGACTATCTGCGCGTGGCGAGCGTCGCGGTGGCGACGCCCGCGACCGTGATCGGCACCTCGAGCAGCACGATCGCGCCCGTCCCGGGAGGCACCAGTTCGGTGTCGTTCGACCAGCACACGGTCAAACTGGGCCTTAACTACCGCTTCGGAGGGCCGGCGGCGGCCGCCCGCGCGTCCGACCCCGATGCCGGGCCCGAGTCCGGATCGGCCCCGCCTTGGAGTCCGGGATGGGAGTTCACGCTCGGCACGCGCTACTGGTACGCGTGGGGCCGCTACGGCAACTCCAACGGCCGGACCGACGAGATCGTCTCGCGCCTCACCTACACCGACATGCGTGCGCATTCCGGCGAGCTGGTGGCGCGGCTCGACTCGCCGTACGGTGTCTTCGCCAAGGCGATGGGCGGCGGCGGCTTCATCACCAGCGGCATCATGTTCGACGAAGACTGGGGCGACGCCACCGGTTCGAACAATCCGCTGCAGGCCTATTCCCGCACCGACTCAGGCGTGTCGGGTTCGATGAACTACTTCACCTTCGACGTCGGCTACAACGTGATGCGCGGCGCTGATCACAAGGTCGGGCTGTTCGTCGGCTACAACCGCCTGCAGGTGGTGATGAGCGCCTTCGGCTGCAACCAGCTCGTCAATCCGTCGCCCGGCGTGTGCGATCCTGCGCCGGCGTCCGGCCGCAACGGCATCAGCGAACTCGACACCTGGCAGTCGCTGCGCACCGGCGTATCGGCCGAGGTCAAGCTCTCGCCGCGCTTCAGCCTCGCCGGCGAGGTCGCGTACCTGCCCTATGCCTCCTATGCCGGCCTCGACATCCACCATCTGCGCGAGCCGGTGGTGAACTTCCCGTGGCAAGGCAAGGGCCAAGGCGTGCAGGCCGAACTGATCGCGACCTGGCAGGCGACGGACGCCTTCAGCCTCGGGCTGGGCGGCCGCTACTGGTCGCTGTGGACCAACACCGCCTATCAATCGAACGTGCCGACCAACGTCTTCTTCGCCGACACCCAATGGTACGGCCTGCTGGTCCAGGCGTCGTACCGATTCCTGCCGAAGTAAGGGAAGGGGGATTCGCGGTGGTGTCGGCCTTGTTGTGGGTGACAAGACGATGGGAGCTCCGCGTGTAGTGATCCCCACCGACCCTCTCGCCGTCGGGCCGGCCGCGCACCTGCGAACCTGCCGGAACCTTTCAAAGGCGTGTCGGTCAAAGGCGTCCTCGCAAATGCTGCTGGCGATCGGCGGCGCCGCTCGTGCGCGTCGTGGACGGCTCTCGAACTTGAAGAAGAGAGTTGCCCAGGAGGGGAGCCGCCGAAAGATGCTGGCTTGGATGACTTGGGGCAGAGCGGGATGCAGCTTTCCGCGCGGTCCCTTGAGTCGGTGAAGTCCGGTGCGAAGGGAATCAACAATATCGATGGTCAGCACTATCCCCGGATCTTGTCGATCCGTTCCAGGATGGCCTCCCGCCAGGCCCCATAGACGAACCAGGACAGCGCCGTGATCTCGGGAAACGTTGCCCGGATATCGCTCAGGATCACCGCGTAGGCGGCATCGCTCCAGTCGGTATCCAGCGTCGGGATCACGCGTGTGCCGTTCGCCTTCGCTCTGGTTTGCGGCAGGACGTTGGTGCTGACCCAGCTCAGGGGGTAGCCCCAGTCCGTGAAATAGAGCAAAGGCGCGAGAAAGGACACGTACTGGGCGAACTGGCCGGAGTCCTGGCCGACCTCGTCGAACTCAGGGGGCAGGATGTAGACGCCGAGCTCGAGCCCGGGCTTGATCGCGTCGATGGCCCGCCGCACGCTTCCGACATAGTCGGCAATCGCCGCCGTTCGCCAGGCATTCCATTGTGCGCGCTGCGGATTGTCGGTCGCGAAATCGATGGCGATCGGATCGTATCCGAAGGTCGCCTTGAAGTTCTTTCGCGTCCCCGCACTCAGATCCATGTTGTAGTCGTCGAAGCGCAGCCAATCGAGGACGATGCCGTCGACGTCGTAGGTGCGGACGATCTCCTCGACAATCGAGCGTTCGTAGGCCTGCACGTCCGCGTTGAGGGGATTGACGAAGAAGTCTCCTTTGTCGCCGCCGGCCTGCGGCTTGCCGCGCTCTGCCTTCTGTACCGTCATGCGCCATTCGGCGCCCCGGCGGCTCGCGACCTGGTCGTGGAACTGCGGAATCCACGCCCGCACCCGGATGCCGTGCCGATGCGCCTCCTCGATCGTCGATCGCAGGGCGTCGAAGGTCTCGTATCCGGCGGCCCGAGGTGCGATCGCGCTGTTGTAGAAGACGGTGCCGGACGGCACCTCGTCATCCTCGTCCTGCTTCGCCGCCACGTTGATGACGGCCACGCGATGCCGCGCAGCCATGCCGACGAAGGCCGCCACCTCTGCCGGGGTGCGCAGGTTCCGCACGGTCCGCACGACGATCTCGGTCCTGAAGGGCCCGTTGGCTGCCCCGGCGCGACCGCCGGCGACCGCGACGGCGAGCGCGGACAACCCGAGACCTGCCAGGCTGCGTCGCTTCGGCAAGGTCACGGTCCTGACCTCGCGGATGGGAAGTCGTGATGCAACATGTTCAACAGCGTACCGCGACTGTCGACCGTTGGGCATCGATCGCTAGTCGCCCCGGCATCCGGCTCATGACGGGTCTGTTGCCGGTGGCGGAAGATGTCCGTTGCTGGGAGTGGAGCAGACAGAGCGCCGTCGGGGCGCCAGGTCAGCCAATGACCCGAAGCAACCATGACAGCACATCGTGGCCGACCCACTAGACAGATTTCGGGGTGTCGTGAAAAAATTCCGTGCATGACTATTCCGAAATCGCCGCCCTGCATCGGTCGTCGCCGCACGCTTGCTCTCACGGGCGGTTTGCTGGCGGCCCCGCCATCGTGCGGGCTCAAGGCCAGAACGGTGTCGCCCTCGTCATCGGCAATTCCAAGTACATGTGGGAAGCCCAGCTGCCGAACGTGAGGCGGGATGTGCCCGACATTGCCAGGCGCTTCGAGCAACTCGGCCTGAAGACGGAGCTCCTGCAGGACGTGGGTCACGATGCGATGAGGCAGGCGATCGACAGGTTCGCGGCTGCGTCGAGCAGCGCCAGGCTGGCGTCCTTTTATTATGCCGGCCACGGCGCGCAGTGGGAGAAGAACTCCTACCTCGTCCCTGCCGACGCCGACCTCAGTTCCCCCAGCGTCGTCAAGACTCTGCCCTCCATAAAATCCCTCAGGGAGGGCACGCGGCGGGCTTCCGCGCGACTGATGGTCTTCGACAATTGCCGCAACAACCCCGCGGATGACTGGCGCCAGCAATGGGCGATCGACCAGGGCTTCGTCATGAAGGGGGAGGACAACAGGAGCGAGCCCAACGCCCTTGTCCTGTTTTCGACCGCGCCCGGCCGTGTCTGTAAGCGCCGGAGACAAAATCCCTCACTGAAGCGGCCGGAAAGTCTGGTTGC
>CAYZQZ010000322.1:0-5162 GCA_964480235.1 uncultured Reyranella sp.
ACGGTGCGGCCCTTCTGGCGCAGCCAATCGCTGAGGCGCGCGATCTGTGTCGATTTTCCCGCCCCTTCCCCGCCTTCCAGAGTGATGAAGCGCCCTATGGAGTCGGAGCTCACGAGATCCAGCCGAACAGGTAATGCCGCACCAGGCTGACGACCCGCGAGACCATGCCCTGGCGTGCAACATCGGCACCCGCCTGCAGCGGATACTCCATCACGCGCCCGTCGGGCAGCGTGACAGCGGCCGTGCCGACCTTTGTTCCCTTGGCAATCGGTGCCGGCAGAGGCCCGTCGTAGCGCGCCACCACGCGCGGCTGCGATGCCTGGCCGGCCGGCAGCGTGATCTGCACGGCCCGCGGGACCACCAGTGGCACCTTGTCCTGGCTCCCCAGCCATACCGGCGCTTCGACAACGGTATCTCCGGCTCGGAAGATCGTCGTGTTCATGAACTCCCGGAAACCCCACTCGATCAGGCGGCCGGTTTCGCGGGCACGATCCGGCATGCCCTCCTTGCTCGGCTTGCCGACCGAGATGCCGTTCACGACGAGGATCAGGCGGCGGCCGTCGCGCACCACGGACGTGGCCTGACCGAAACCACCCTCTTCCGTGTGGCCGGTCTTCAGCCCGTCCGCGCCGGGAGTCGAGCGCAGCAGCTGATTGCGGTTGTCCTGCTTGATGTTGTTGTAGGTCCAATTCTGAATCGAATAGTACGGATAATACTTCGGGAAATCCTCGATCGTGCGCCAGGCCAGGACGGCGAGGTCGCGCGCAGTCGTGTACTGGCCCTCCGCCGGCCAGCCCGAAGCGTTCTTGAAGACGGACTTGTTCAGGCCGAGTTCCTGGGCCCGCTTGGTCATGCGTTCGGCGAACGCCTCCTCGCTCGGCGCGAGGCCCTCCGCGACGACGATGCAGGCGTCATTGCCCGACAACACGATCATGCCCTTGATCAGATCTTCGACGGTCACTTCGCTGCCGGGCTCGCCCACCCACATGGTCGATCCCTGCTGCGACATCCGCCATGCCTTCTCGCTGACCCGGAAGCGCGTATCGAGCTTGATGCGGCCGGCCGCCAGTTCCTCGAAGACCATGTAGACGGTCATCATCTTGGCCATCGACGAGGGTGGCATCGGCTGGTCGGCGTCTTTGTAGAGCAGGACAGTCGAGGTCTGCGGGTCCACCATGAAGGCTTGGCGGGCAACCGTCGCGATGCCGACCTGGGACGGCGTGGTCGGCTCACTCTTGGCCTGCGGCGCAGTGGTCGATTGCGGGTTGGCAGGCTTTGCCGGGGGCCTTGGCTTCTGCGCCGGAGGCCGGCGGTTTGGATCGCCGGGCTGCTGGGCACTCGTTTCGGCGGCCATGACGCCGAGCGCGAGCAGGCTCACGACAGTCGCGACCGTCCGCAGTCCGTTAGTCCGCCACCACACGCGCATCACCATAACCCGACCGTTTCAAGCGATCCGCCACGATGCCGGCGGCATCTGGCGTCGTATAGGGCCCGAGACGGACCCGGTAAACCTCGCGTCCGCCGGTCGACACCGGAGAAATCTCGGAGATGCCGTAACTGCGCACAAGCCCGCGCTGACGCTCAGCATTGTCCATGGTCGAGAACGCACCGGTCTGGACGTAAAACCCGCTGCCGCCGGCGGCAGGCGGCGGTGCTGCGGCAGGAGGCGTCACACCCGCCGCGATCGTGGCAATGGTAGCACGATTCTGGCCGCCCGACGCCAGGGCGGGCGTCATCACCGGCTGGCTCGGTTCGACGAGAACGGCTGCCGGCGCAGGAGCCGGAACCGGTGTCGGGGCCAACCGGGGCGGCTGGGCGTACGCGACGGCCGTGACCGGTCCGGGGCGATTGCCTGACGCGTGCTGCGCGAGGGCCTGGTGCTGTTCGGTCGGGCCTCCCCCACCCAGCGCAACCTCCTTCACGATCAGGCTTTCCGTGGTGAGCTGGTCGAGACGCACCCGTGCGGTGCCTCGGCCGATCATGTCGAGTTCGGTCGCCGCAGCGCGCGACAAGTCGATGACGCGGTTCTGCGCATAGGGGCCGCGATCGTTGATGCGCACAACGGTCGAGCGGCCATTGTCGAGATTGGTCACCCGGACGATCGCCGGCATCTGAAGGGTGCGATGCGCGGCAGTGTGATCCTGCTGGTCGTAGCGTTCGCCGTTGGCGGTCGACTTGCCGTGAAAGCCCGGGCCGTACCACGACGCCACCCCCGTCTCGACGCGGTTGAATTCTTCCTGGGGGACGTAGGTCCGGCCTTCGATCGTGTAGGGCTTGCCGACCTTGTAGGAACCCTGGCTCGGCACGGAAGCTCCGGAGCTGCCTCCGCCATGCCGCGAGCCGCACGCGGCCACGCACCCGACCGCCAGCACAAGGCCGGCGAGACGAGCGATCATTATTGGCGCACTGCGCGAACCGGCTGAGGGGGCAACCGACATTTTGCGGCATCATACAGTACCGCGGGCGGTTCGGGGAGGTCCCCTCTCAGCGACCGATCCGGTCCGACAGGGTGCCGACGGCGAGCGCGAAGAAATCGGACTGGTTCCAGCGCAGGATCGCCCGGAAATTCTCGGTGGTGCGGTAAGCCGGTCCACTGGCACCGGCGGGCCGGACGATCCGCTCGCCCTGCTTCGCAGGCGTGCCGGGGCTGACCTCCTCACCCCATTCGAGTCCCGGACGCCAGCCGACCCTGCGCAGGTAGTTCGCCGTCGAAGCGAAGACGTCGGCTTTGCTCTTCCAGATGTCGGCGCGGCCGTCGCCGTCGCCATCGGCCGCGTAGGCAAGGAAGCTGGTTGGAATGAACTGGCACTGGCCCATGGCGCCGGCCCATGAGCCTTTCATGTCGTGCAGGCCGATATGGCCCTGGCTCACGATCTGCAGCGCCGCGATGAGTTGCTGGCGGAAGAACTGGGCGCGGAAACCGTTGTAGACCAGGGTGGCAAGGGCCGCGACCACTTCGAAGTCGCCGAGGCGCGTGCCGTAGTTGCTCTCGATGCCCCACAGCGCCGCGATGGTGGACGGGGGAATGCCGGTAGGATCGCCGAAACGCGAGAGCAGCGCACGATTTTCGGCGAACAGGGCACGGCCGCGGGCGACACGTTCGTCGGAAACGACGAGCCGCATGTACTCCTCGAAACTCATCTTGAACTCGGGCTGGTGCCGGGCCAGTTCCAGCACCCGCGGCACCTGTTCAAGTCCGGCAAAGGCCTGGTCCAGCGTGCCGGCATCGACACCCGCCCGCAGGGCTTCAGCACGAATACCGGCCAGCCAGGCCGTGAATTTTGCGTCGCCACCCTGGCTTTTTGCAGCTACTGGCGCCAGCGCCACAGAAAAACAAAGAAGCCGTCGCCCGATCATGGATGACGTTAGCCGGAGCGGCGCGAGGAATTCAACGTCACAGGGGATGTCTGGCTTTCCAGCCGACGCCTTTCGCGCCAGAAGTCGCACCGGTGGTCCCCTGCACTCGAGAGTCTTGCGGCATATGAGGCCGCTACTCGTATCCCGCCGAACGTTGGCTCGCTCGAGGGCAGGACCGTCACCGCCTTGCTCCGATTAAAACGGTCTTGAAATTTATCTGCATTCGAAGTGTGATAAGTATTCCCTTGGGGTACATCAACGAATGTCCGGACCCGAAATGAACTTGAAATTCTACCGGTTGGCGGCGGCGGCCCTCCTCCTCGCAGCACTCCTGCCCGGTCTTCCCGCCCGCGCCGCCGACCCGACCCTGGCGACCGTCAAGAAACGCGGCGAACTCCTGTGCGGCGTCAACGGCAACCTGGCAGCGTTCTCGTACCTGGACGACAGCAAGCAAAGACTTGGCTTCGACGCCGACTACTGCCGCGCCATTGCCGCCGCAGTCCTAGGCGATGTCAGCAAGGTGAAGTTCGTGCCCCTGCCGATCGCCAAGCGCTTCGAGGCGCTCAAGTCCGGCGAGGTCGACGTGCTGCTGCGACATTCGATCGTCACGCTGGAGCGTACGGCCGATACCGGCGTGCGCTACGCGGCGGTCAACCTCGTCGACGGCCAAGCCTTCGTGGCGCCAAAGGCCCTCGGACTTGCGACGCTTCAGCAGTTCGACAAGAAGGTGCTGTGCCTGACGGCGAACACACCTCACAAGGACAACGTCGAGACCTGGTTCCGGCTGCGTGGCCTCACCATCAACATCGAGTCGTTCGACGACCAGGATGCGATGTACCAGGCCTTCTTCGCCGGCAAATGCCCGCTGGTCACGCAGGAAGCCATCGTGCTCGCCTCGACAGTCATCGCCAGCGGCAAGGCGAGCGCCTACCTGATGCTGCCCGAGATCATCTCGCGCGAGCCGCTCGGGCCCTATGTCCGCACGGGCGACGACCAGTGGTTCAACGTGGTGCACTGGATGCACAATGCCATGGTCGAGGCGGAAGAACGCGGGATCAACCGAAGCAATGTCGACCAGCAACTCACGTCGAAGGATCCCGGCATTCTGCGTCTGCTGGGTGTAGAGCCCGGCCTCGGCAAGATGCTCGGGCTGGACGAAAAGTGAGCCTACAACGTCATCAAGCAGGTGGGCAACTACGCCGATGTCTACGAGCGCAATTTCGGAGCAGGATCGCCGCTGAAGTTCGGGCGCGGCGTCAATGCTCTGCTCGGCCAAGGCGGCTTCATGTACGCCCTTCCCATGCGGTGACAGGCCAAAGCCCTGTTGTTGGCCGCCGCCGTCACGCAGAGACCCGGTGCTTTACCACACTTGATCCGGCTCTCCTGCCATTCGATTGGGCCAGCATTTCCCGGGCCCTCCGCGCTTTGGATGCATGCGCGATACATTCCTGATCATGGCTTCCAACACGGGTCGTATTGTAAACGCCTGTGTCCTGGTCGCGGCATGCAGCGCCTCTCGCACGACAACGTGGATGGCACCACTCCACCTCAACAGGGGCATTCAGCTATTCTTGATGCTCCCGGCGTCCTCGCCTATTGAAGTCGCGCGATTGGATGGGTGGCCGAGTGGTTTAAGGCACCGGTCTTGAAAACCGGCGTGGGTTCACGCCCACCGTGGGTTCGAATCCCACCCCATCCGCCATTAGGGCCTTCCGTAGACGTTCAAAGAAGTTCGGCACGTCCGCCAGAAGGTGATGCACCCCCATTGAATTGGTCCACCTTGAGAGTTTGACTGTTTTGCAAGG
>CAYZQZ010000323.1:0-5157 GCA_964480235.1 uncultured Reyranella sp.
AGCTCGAATAGTAGGTGCCGTTGATCTCGATCGAGGTGAGCTTGCGGCTGGCATATTCCAGCTCGCGCTTCTGGGTCAGGCCGTCGGGATAGAAGGCGCCGCGCCACGGCTCGAAGGTCCAGCCGCCGATGCCGACGAAGATCTTTCCGTTCTGCTTGCTGCTCATGGCCCGCGACTATAGCAGGCCCAGACTCCGAAAACTGGCATGACCCTTGCGGCCCACCACCAGGTGATCGTGGATCGAAATGCCCAGTGCCTCGGCGGCCTTTCCGATCTCGCGCGTCACCTCGATGTCGTCGCGTGACGGCTTGGGATCGCCGGATGGGTGGTTGTGCACGAGAATGAGCGCGGCGGCGTTGTGGGCAAGCGCACGCTTGACTACTTCGCGCGGATAGACCGGCGTGTGGTCGATCGTGCCGCGCTGCTGCACCTCGTCGGCGATCAGCACGTTCTTGCGGTCGAGGAACAGGATGCGGAACTGCTCGGTCTTCTCGTGTGCGAGCGCCGTGTGACAATAGTCGATCAGCTGCTGCCAGTTTGTCAGTACCGGCATGTCCTTGACCTTGCGCTCGGCCAGCCGCCGCGCCGTCTCGCGCAGCGCCCGGAAGAGAACCAGCGTGCGCTGGTCGATGTCGAATTCGCGCAATTGCCCCGGTTCGGCGGCAAATACGTCGCCCAGGGTGCCGAAGCGCTCGAGCAGCCGTTTGGCCAGGGGCTTGGTATCGATGCGTTCGATCGCATGGAACAGCAGCAACTCGAGCAGCTCGTAGTCGGGCAGGGACTCCGCGCCCGCCTTCAGCACGCGCTCGCGCACACGGCCACGATGGCCGTGATAGTGCGGCGCGGCCGGTGCGGGTGCGCCGCTGTTGTGACCGATGTTGTTGTCGAGGGGCGCCGGCAACCGGTCGAGCGCCTGCTTCAGGCGCGGCGTCGGGTCCTCGGTGAACTCCCAGCATTGGTCGAGCCGGTTCCAGGCGCCGCCGGCGTCGCGAAGCAGGAGGCGATGGGGCAGGGTGTTGCCGCTCACCCGCCAGAGATTGTCGCCCGCCTGAAGGCGCAATCCCGCCGTCAGCAGCGCGATCAGCCCGGCATCCGGCGAGGCGGCGTCGGAGTCCGCTGGTGCCTCGGCCGCAGCCGCTCTTTTCGCCTTCCCCATGCGCCGACTTTTTCCCGCAACCGAGGCGGAAAGGCGGCAGGAAATGATCAATCCCATGGACTAGTCTTTGGCGGATGACCTCAGTTTTCAGTGAAATCGACGCGGCCTGTAAGGCCTTTGCCGAAAAGGAGAACATCCCCGGCGTGGTGGGTGGCATCGTCCAGGATGGTCGCCTGGTGCACGTCTTTGCGCTGGGGCTCGCCGACCGCGAAGCTGGCCGCGCCGTGACCCGGGCGACTGCCTTCCGGATCGCGTCGATGACCAAGAGCGTCACGGCGCTCGCCATTCTTGCTCTGCGCGACCAGGGCAAGCTGGCGCTCGACTCGCCGCTCGCGACCTACATCCCGCAATTTGCCAAGGTGAGGCAGCCTACCCGCGACAGTGCGCCGGTGACGGTTCGGCACCTGCTCACCCATACTGCGGGGTTCGTCACCGACGACCCGTGGGGCGATCGCGTGCTGGGCATGACCCCGGCCGAACTCGACGCGTTGATCGCCAACGGCACGCTGTTCGCCCGCCCGGCAGGCCTCGCCTTCGAGTACAGCAATCTCTGCTATGCCCTGCTGGGGCGGGTGCTCACCAACGTGAGCGGCGAGCCCTATCAGTCCTTCATCGGCCGTACGCTGCTGGCGCCGCTCGGCATTGCGCACACCACGTTCGACGCCATCACCGCATCACGCGAAGACTTCGCGCTGCCCTATCGGTGCGATGACGGCGTGTTCTCCCGCGAACGTCTCGAACCGGACGGCGAGGTCGGCGCCATGGGCGGGCTCTCGACGACCGCCGACGATTATGCCCGCTACATCGCGTTCCTCTTGAGCGCCTGGCCCGCTCGGGACGATCCCGAGAGCGGCCCGGTGCGGCGCTCGTCCGTGCGCGAGTTGGTCCTGTTCCACGCGCCGCCCTTCCAGCCCGATCCGGTCGAGGGCAAGCCGGGGCCGCCCAGCGCCTATGGCCTGGGGCTGGTTGACGCCGCCGACGCGACCCTGGGCCGCCGCCTGCATCATCCCGGCGGCCTGCCCGGCTACGGCTCGCACATGCTGTTCCTGCCGGAAGCGGGTGTCGGCGTATTCGCCTTCGGCAACCGCACCTACGCGCCGATGTCGCGGCTCACGGTGAAGGTCGCGGAAATGTTTCAGGCCGCGCAGCCCAAGGCTGTACCCAAGCTCCCATCGCCTTGGCTGAAGCGTGCAATCGACGGCGTGCTCGCGGCCTACGCGAGCGGCCGCATCGAGCAGGCGGCGGCGCCGTTTGCCGTAAACTTCCTGCTCGATACGCCGCCCAAGCTGCGCGACGCCGAGTTTGCAAAGCTGAGGCAGCGCCTGGGTGAGGCAAAGCTCGAGTCGATCGAGCCGACCCATGATCTTGCCGGCAAGTTCATTTTCGCTTGCGAGCGCGGCCGCCTGAGCGGCACCGTCGTTCTCTCGCCCGATGTTGAGCCCGGGATCCAGAAGTTGGCGTTCGCCCTGTCAGACGACTGACCGGACTTGATCGCGCCCTGCTGTAACCTAAAGTGGCGACGATCGAGGGTTTTTCTCCATGTTGAGATTTCGGCGCCGACGGATTCTATCCTTGGCGGGTTCAGCCACTCTGTTGGCGTCGGGAGCGGCATTCGGCCAGACAGATGACCTGCTCAAGCTGCGGGCTGAAGTGATCGACACCCTGCGATCGAAGGCACCCGATTTGCAGGTGAACGAGGGTAGCGAAGACGGCCTGATCCGGATTGGTAACTTCGTCGTCAATCTCGGAAATCTGTATGCGGCCGTTCGGCAAGAGCCGGATGGCGAGCGCCGCGCCGCCGTTGTGGAGTTCGCTGGCCAGATCCTGCTGAGCGTGAAACAGTCGGATGCGGAAAGTAATCCGAGTTGGTCCGAAGCAAGGGTGCTGCTGCGCCCTCGATTGGTGCCGCAGGACTATCCCTCTGAATTGGTCCGTAGTCCGTTCGCGGCCGGCCTGACTATCACCTTCGTCATCGACCTCGGGCACCGGGTGGCCTTCATCGATCACAAGAGGCTGGAGAAGTGGGGAGTTGCGCAAAAGGAAGTTCGCGAAATCGCCTACGCGAACCTGGAGAGGCTGAGCGCGGATCTAAAGCTCGACGTACGTCGTCCTGATCGAGGTCTCGGCCTATATGCAGGCCTGGAGACGAGCGACAGCTATGCCGCGGCGCGATTGGTGTTGCCCGGCTTCCGTTCGCGCTTAGTGTCCTTGTTGGGGGAACCGGCCTATGTCGGCATCCCACACCGCGACTTTCTCATTGCTTGGTCGGCAGATTTCGACGCGATGCCTCAGATGATCCGCATGATCGCCAAGGATTTTCGCGATAGTCCCTATGCTCTGACCGACCAAATCTTCGCCGTCAGGCGAGACGGACTTTTCCTGGCAAAGGTCGATGAACCGCGCCGTTGAAGGACGCGATCATGAGGACGCGATCATCATGCCGCCAGACGCCGAGCCCGGGCTCCAGAAGCTGACCTTCAGTCTGCAGATTGAGTGATCAGGCCGAAGCGGTCTGCTTCGGGGCGGTCGCAGCCGGCACGTCGTAGGGCGGCTTGGCCATTTCCTTGGGCGAGAGCGTGAAGAATTCCACGCCGGTCTCGGTGATGCCGACCGAGTGCTCGAACTGCGCCGAGAGCTGCTTGTCGCGGGTCACCGCGGTCCAGCCGTCGCTCAGGATCTTCACCTGCCAGGTGCCGACATTTACCATCGGCTCGACGGTGAAGAACATGCCGGGGCGCAGCTTCGGGCCGGTGCCGGGTTTGCCGTAGTGCAGGATGTTCGGTGCGTCGTGGAAGATGCGCCCCAGCCCATGGCCCGAGAAGTCGCGCACGACCGAGAAGCGCTGGCTCTCGACATAGGTCTGGATGGCATGCCCGATGTCGCCGACATGGCCGCCGGGCTTGGCGGCCGCGATGCCGCGCATCATCGCCTCGTAGGTAACGTCGCACAGCCGGCGCGCCTTCACGCCGACGTCGCCTGCGAAGAACATGCGGGAGGTGTCGCCGTACCAGCCGTCGAGGATGGGGGTGACGTCGATATTGACGATGTCGCCGTTCTGCAGCCGCTTGTCGCCCGGTATGCCGTGACAGACCACGTGGTTGATCGAGGTGCAGATCGACTTCGGGAAGCCGCGGTAGCCCAGCGGCGCCGGGATCGCCCCGTGGTCCTGGATGAAGTCGTGGCAGAGCTTGTCGAGTTCGCCGGTGGTCACGCCGGGCTGCACGTAGGGGGCGATGAAATCGAGCGTTTCGGCCGCCAGCCGGCCGGCACGGCGCATGCCTTCGAACCCTTCCGGGCCGTGAATCTTGATGGTGCGCTCGTCGCGCCGCCAGTAGTCGACGCTGTCGTCCTCGGTGTCGGGAGGGCTGCTCATGCGGCCTTATTTGGCATCAGATGCCTGCACTCACAAGGCCATGGGCAGAGCACGTCCCCCGGGGCCGAATCTGGCCCCGGGGGAGGTCGTGCTCTGCAACCTAATTGGATCGAGCAGCTTTCCCCCCATCCAAGGGAACCGCATGCGGTTCCCTTGGATGGGGGGCTGCTCTAGGGTCTTGATATGTCCGAGACTTCTGCGCCCTCCCCATCCAAGACCGTCACCGCCGCCCTGCTGATCATCGGCAACGAGATCCTGAGTGGCCGCACCAAGGACGCCAACCTGCAGTTCCTGGCGCTCGAGTTGAGCAAGCTCGGCGTGCGCATGGTGGAGTGCCGGGTGGTGCCCGACATCGAGCGGACCATCGTCGACACCCTGAACGAGATGCGCCGGAAGTTCGACTACGTCTTCACCACCGGCGGGATCGGCCCGACCCACGACGACATCACCGCCGACTGCATCGCCAAGGCCTTCGGCGTCGGCATCTCCGAGCACCCGGAGGCGGTGGCGCGCATGACCAAGCATTACGGCGACCCCGCCCTGTTCACGCCGGCACGGCGCCGGATGGCGCGGGTCCCCCATGGCGGCGTGCTGGTCGACAATCCGGTGTCGGTGGCGCCGGGCTTCC
>CAYZQZ010000324.1:0-5138 GCA_964480235.1 uncultured Reyranella sp.
GGACCGGCCTTGATCAGGCCCTGCAGCGCCCCGCGCGTGCGGGCGTAGGGATAGTTGAAGATCGGAGAGGTCTGGCGACTCGGCTTCCAGTCGATCGGCAGCAGGCCCGAGCCGAACTTGGCCTCGGACGTCCCGGTCGGCGACGTCACCGCCTGCGCATCCTCTTCGCCGTTCTCGGCGAAGCCCGCGTTGAACATCGCCACCAGCGGAATGTCGAGTCCATCCAGCCACACCATCGGCCTAGACGAATCGTTGCCGTGATCGTGCCAGGTCCAGGTCGGCGTGATGACGAAATCACCCTCGCGCATGATGGTGCGCTCGCCGTCGACAGCAGTGTAGGCACCCTCGCCTTCGACGATGAAACGCAGGGCCGATTGCGTATGGCGGTGCGACGGCGCCACTTCGCCCGGCAGGATGAGCTGCAGACCGGCATAGAGCGTCGGCGTGATGCACGAGCTGCCCTTCATGCCGGGATTCTCCAGGATCAACACGCGCCGCACTGCTTCCTTGGCGGTGATCAGGGTGCCCGATTCCAGGATGAACGGCCGCGCCTTCTCGTAGTCCCAGTGCGCGGCCTCGTATTTCGGCGCGGGCTGGGGCGGCACCAGTTGATGCAGCGACTCCCAGAGCGGGGCCATCGAGAGCCCGCCGATGCGCTCGTAGAAGTCGCGGCGCGCGTTATTGCGGGTAGGGGTGCCGTCCATGACGCTCCTATTCGGCCGCGACGCGCAGCGGCGGCTTCAGTCGCGCGGCCGCACGATTGCGGCAGGCCTCGGAGAAGGCATCGAACAGCTTCATCGAAACCGGATTCTCGAGCGCCCGATGCTCGGGGTGCCACTGCAGCGCCAGCGTAAACGCCGGCGCATCGGGCACGCTGAACGCCTCGACCTGACCGTCGTCGGCAACCGCCTCCAGCCGCGCGCGCGGCGCAAGCGCATCGACGCCCTGGGCGTGCAGCGAATTCACCATCACCTGGCGCTCGCCGAGCAGCTTGTGCAGCAGGCCGCCCTCGATGATGTCGATGCTGTGCGCGGGCGCGTAGTTCTCGTCGGTGGTCGGCGCCTTGAGCGAGCGGTGATCTCGGCGCCCGCCGACCTCATGCACCAGCTGATGCAGGGTGCCGCCCAGCGCCACGTTCACTTCCTGCGCGCCACGACAGATCGCGATCAACGGCACACCGCGATCGATCGTGTGCCGGATCAGCGGAAGCGTGGTGGCGTCGCGCGCCGGATCGTGCGCGGTGCCCTCGCGGCTGGGTTGGCCATCATAATGGTGCGGCTCGACATTGGACGGGCTGCCCGTCAGCAGCACGCCGTCGAGCGTGTCGAGCAGCCGGTCGAGCGCCTCGGTCACGGCATTGTCGCCGAGTTCGGGGCCCATGGCGGGGATCACGACCGGCAGCGCGCCGATGGCGCGAATCACCGCCTGGACGTATTTGTCACCGACCGTGTGATGCCAGCCGCCGCGGCCGTTTTCCTTGAGACAGGCCGAGACGCCGACCAGGGGGCGCAATGAGTTGCGATTCATGGTCTCCAAGGCGTGAAATTACAGAGCTTTATCATCGCCAAGGCACGCGTTATTGGCAAATGGCCGGGGGTCGCACCTGCCTGCGCCTTGTGCAGTGCAGCCCTGCATGGTACCGCCCGCCGCCCAGACATCGAAAGCAGACCATGACCGACACGTCTTCGAATCCGCCGAACCCGCAGCAGGCCGCGGCCTCGCCGCTCACTCTGCACGGCCAGTACATCAAGGACATGAGCTTCGAGAACCCGCGCGCGCCGCAGAGCCTGATCGAGCAAAAACAGCCCCAGCTCGGGCTCAATGTCTCGGTCGCCAGCCGCCAGTTCGATCCCAAGACCTACGAAGTCTCGCTCACCATCGAGGCCAACGCCCAGACGGCCGACAAGGAACCGCTGTTCGTGTTGGAGCTGGTCTATGCCGGCACGGTCTCCCTGGGCGACGTGCCGCAGGAAGCGGTGGGTCCGCTTCTCTTCATCGAGACACCGCGGCTGCTGTTCCCGTTCGCGCGCGCCGTGGTCGCCAACGCCACCCGCGAGGCGGGCTTCCCGCCGCTCAACATCGCGCCGGTGGATTTCGTGGCGCTCTATCGCCAGCAGCTCGCGAGTCAGGGCGCCCCGACGCCGACCGTACCGGGCGGCCCGGTCGGTCACGCCTAGATTTCTCCCGTGAGGTCTAGGTCTCGCTCTTGAGCCAGAGCGGGTCCTTGAGCTTCTTCAGGAACTCGGCATGCGCGGCAAGTTCCGCCGCGCTCGCCGCATGAGGCCGCACCGGGCGCACGTCGCGCGCCGGTGTCAGCGTGCCCGCCTGCCGGGCAGCCATCTCCGGCGCCAGACCCAGATCACGCTGCCGGCCGCCACTCAGCTCGAGATAGACCTCGGCCAGTAACTCGGCGTCGAGCAGTGCGCCGTGCTTGGTGCGATTCGAATTGTCGATGTCGAAACGCTCGCACAATGCATCGAGACTCGCGCGCTGCCCGGGGAATTTGCGGCGCGCCATCGAGACGGTGTCGACATAGGGATTGTCGAGCTTGGGCAATTTCAGTCGATCGAGCTCGGCGTTGAGGAAGCCAAGATCGAACTGAGCATTGTGAATGACGAGCTGAGCGTCGCCGATGAAAGCCAGGAATTCCTCGACCTTGTCGGCGAACAGCGGCTTGTCGGCAAGAAAGGCGTCGGTCAGGCCGTGCACTTCCTGCGCCGCCGTCGGCATCGGCATCTCGGGATTGAGGTAGAGCTGCAGCGAATTGCCGGTCGCCACCATGTTCACCAGCTCGATGCAGCCCACTTCGACAACGCGGTGGCCGGCACCGGGATCTAGGCCGGTCGTTTCTGTATCGAGGACGATTTCGCGCATGGGAGGGTTCTACCCTCGCCGCGCCCTATTTGCGACGCGCGCGGGCCAACTGGGCTGTGTATTTCTCGCGCCACGGATTGAGCGGCCACGACCCGCCGGGCTGCCGCTTGAGCCGGCGGACGGCACGCTCCAGGGCATTGCGCGTCGGCGCCAGCCCCAGGCCGGTCGGGACCACCACGCTCGCCTTGCGGCGCTTCAGCGAATCGGGAACCTGCTGGCGCAGGATGCCGGCGAATTTCTCCTCGGTCATGCCGGGCCGCGCCAGCACGCGACGGCGCTGCAGGAAGGCCGGCGCGCTCACCACCAGTACGGCATCGACCCGGCGCTCGCCTCTTCCCTCGAACAGCAGGGGAATATCGAGCACCACGATCCTTGCGCCACGCAGGGCCGCGCGCCTCAGGAAGGCCCGCTGCTTCTGCCCGACCAGCGGGTGCACAATCGCCTCGAGCTTGCGCAGTGCTTCCTTGTTGCCGAACACCCGCGCCCCCAGGGCCTGACGATCGAGCACGCCGTTCCTGACCACACCGGGAAACGCCGCCTCGATCGGCGGCAAGGCCGCGCCACCGGGCGCCTGCAATGCATGCACGGCAGCATCCGCGTCGTACACCGACACGCCCATCTGCCGCAGCATCCGGGCCGCGGTCGACTTGCCCATGCCGATTGAACCGGTGAGACCGACGATCACCATCAAGCGCCTGTTGCCGTCTTGCGCGGCGCGGCGGCCCGGCCACGAGACCAATGGATAACCCCGTACGCCACGGCCGCACCGGCGACCAGGACGGCGACCGCTACCAGCGGTCGGTAGTAAAACCAGGCGATGGCGATCACGACAGGTGCCACGGACGCCGTGCACAGGAAGGCCATCAGGCCGGCGCCCATGCGAACCACGTCGCCGAGGAAGGGGATCACGTCGGCGATGGTCCCGATCGGCCCCATAATCAGATTGAAACCGATGAATATTGCCAGCACGCCGCCGGCACGCAGCAGCCAGGTGATCAGCCTGTTCTCGTCCTGCGCTTCCTTGAACATGCTGGCCGCACTGACCTGCCCCGCGGCGATCAGCTCGACAGTGCCGCCGGCCTGCGTGCGATAGGGGCCCAGGCCTGAACCCGCCTGCGCGGCGACGATGCTGGCCGGCTGCAGCCGCACGTCGGTGAAGGTGATGCGCAAATCGCCGACCACGGGCTGTGCGGGATCCTGCGAGACATAGAGGACGCCATCGACCGCCTGTACCGGCTTGCTGAGACGCTTGCCGATCGCCTGCAGTTGCTCGTCGGCCACCGCCAGCCGGTCCTCGGTGCCGAAATTGCGCAGCAGGTCGGACGGCACGGAGAAGGCGCCCAGCTTGGGCTGCGGCGCCACGACGAAGCGGTTGCGGTAGGTCATCTGCGGGTTGCTGTGACCGGAGCGCTCCTTGAATTTGGCCGAGTCGATCGGATGGTCGGCCCAGTTCCTGGAATACTTGTAGGTCGTCTTGGTGGTCTCGCCGCCGCCCAGCTTCTTTTGCGTCTCCGACTCCTGTTCCTCAGTCCACTGGAACATCTCGACCCTGCGCATCAGGCGGACGCCATTGCTCTTCATGCCGAACTCGTTGTCGAGTGCGGGCCCCGCGGCGGTGAGCGTCCCCGTGATGTGGATCAGCTTGCCCTCGTTGGCGGGGTCGATGCGATCGGCCGCCACGGTGTGCACGAGCCCCGCACCCTCGGCAAGCGATCGTGCGGTCGTCACCGCACGGCCCTCGTTCCAGAACAGGAGGACGCAGGCCGCGGCGATCAGCGCGAAGCCGAACAACACGCCGGCGACGGACTGGCCAATGCGCTGCAGCCAGGATCGCTCGGTGATCTCGGTGACCGAGTCCGGCCCCTCTTCCGCCGCCACCCGAAGTCTCCCGACTACGGAACCAGGATCGTCTGGCCCGTGGTCTTGCGGCTCTCAAGGTCGATATGCGCCTGAGCGGCCTCGGCCAGCGGATAGCGCTGGTCGATCGCGATCTTGACCTTGCCGCTCTTAACCATCTTGAACAGGGCCTTGGCCGACGCCTCGAGTTCCTTGCGGTTCGCGGTGTACGCACCGAGGCTGGGGCGGGTGACGTAGAGCGAGCCCTTGGTGTTGAGGATACCGAGTGCCACCGGCGGCACCGGACCCGAGGCATTGCCGACCGACACCGTCAGGCCGCGCGGCTGGGGGCGGGCGAGCGAAGCCGCGCAGGCGTCCTTGCCGACGCCGTCGACGACCACGGGCACACCCTTGCCTTTGGTGATCTT
>CAYZQZ010000325.1:0-5129 GCA_964480235.1 uncultured Reyranella sp.
CCAGCACCCAATCCTGGATCGTCTTGAGGTCGGTGACGGTGTAACCGGGCGGGCCGACCACGCGATAGCGGAAGATCTCGCCGATCGGACTTGTCGGCGACAGCGTCGGCTGCGCGGCATTGGGCAGCGGCGGAAGCTGTGTCAGGCGGTTGATCACGAGTTGCGAGGCGCGCTCGTAGGAGATGTCGTAGGTGAACTGCACCTTCACGTCGCTGAGGCCGAACAACGAAATGGTGCGGATCGCCTGCACATACGGCAGGCCCGACATCTGCACCTCGATCGGCACGGTGATGTAGCGCTCGATCTCCTCGGCCGACTGGCCGGGATTCTGGGTGATGATGTCGACCAGCGGCGGCACCGGGTCGGGATAGGCCTCGATATTGAGCTGCCGATAGGCGAACAGGCCGCCGATCATCAGCACCCCGCCCAGGATGAGCACCAGGATGCGCTGCACGAGGGCCGAGGCGACGACGGCTTGCATGGGACTCTGCGTCTATGCGAGAAGGGGTGGTGCGCTCGAAGCGCGCCGGTCAGTCGCGCGTGGCGGCGCGGTCGATGAAGAGCGTGCCGCTGG
Organism: uncultured Reyranella sp.; assembly: GCA_964480235.1. Classification (GTDB taxonomy): domain Bacteria; phylum Pseudomonadota; class Alphaproteobacteria; order Reyranellales; family Reyranellaceae; genus Reyranella. Next base: position 575 of record CAYZQZ010000325.1, read on the forward strand.
CCACGACTATTTCGCCCACGCTGAGGCCCTTGCGGACCTCGACCAGGCCATTTGCGGTCAAGCCCACCTCGATCTGTCGGGCCACCACGGCTTTTTGTTCCGGACGCGCCACCCACACGCGGGCCTGCGCGCCCTCGTAGACCACCGCCTCCTGCGGCACTGCCGGCGCGAGCTGGTCGGCGCCCGTGACGATCTTGAACGAAGCAAACATTTCCGGCAGCAGCTCGCGGCCGGGGTTCGCAATCTCGGCGCGCACCGACAGGCGGCGGGTATTAGGATCAAGCGCCGGCGCCACGTAGGCGAGCCTGGCGTTGAACACGCGGCCGGGATAGGCGAGCACGGTCACCTCGACGGGCGCGCCGACCTTCATGCGCGGCGCGTCGGATTCGCGCACGTTGGCGACCAGCCATACGGTTTCGAGGTTACCGACGGTGAACACCGGATCGGTCGCGCCGACATTGATGTACTGGCCGGGGCCGACCTTGCGCTGGATCACCGTGCCGCCGATCGGCGCACTGACCAGAGTCTCGGGCGAGATGCGGTCGAGCTTTTCGGCGGCGGCGATTTCCTGGTCGGAGCGACCGAGGATGCGCAGCCGGTTGCGGGCGGCGGCGAGCGAAATCTCGGCCGAACGCAGGTCGCCCTGCGCCTGCACCAGGTCGGACTGCGCCTGCTCGAGGTCCTTGAGCGCACCGCCCCGGATCGCCAGCAGTTCCTTCTGCCGCCTCTCGACGGTCTCCGCGAGCAGCAGGCGCGACTTCGCCTTCTCGAGGCTCGCCACGGCGGTGACGAGGTCGTTCTGGCCCTGCACGAATTCGCTCGCCTCGATGGCGTAGAGCGGCGCGCCGCGCTCGACGACGTCGCCGGGCTTGGCGACCAGACGCGTGATGCGGCCGGAATAAGGAGAGAACACCGGCGTCGTGGTGTCTTCGTTGCTGGCGATCTTGCCGTCGGTCGCGCGCTCGTCGCGGAACGTGACCTGGCGGACCGGCACCAGCCGCAGGCTCGACCACTGCGTCTCGCTCGGGCGGAACGCACCGTCGGCATCGCGGTTGGTCTTCTCCGATCGTACCACCGCGTTGCCGGGACCGCTGTCGAGCAGCCACACGCCGGCCACCGCCAGCGCGATCACGCCGCAGCCCGCGGCCAGCAGGCGATAGCGGCCGAGCCGCGCCGCCAGAGGCCGGGAAGAGGGGGAAGGCGTGACTGATTTCGTCATGACGACGGGATGGGCGCTAACCGGTGTTGGGAACGACCGCAAGCTAGCCCTTTGCTATTACGTCAACCTGACAGGACCAATCGCGCGCAGTCATGCTAGTGTCAGGCAAATACCGCGGAGCAAGGGCAAGTCGCCATGCGGGTCCTGCTGGTCGAAGACAATCCTGAACTGGTCAAACTGCTGGTCAAAGGGCTGGCGCAGGGCGGATTCTCGGCCGATTCCGTGGGCTCGGTGGGCGATGCGCGCCACGTGCTGGGGACGATGAAATTCACCGCCGTCGTGCTCGATCTCGGCCTGCCCGACGAGGACGGCCTCGCCCTGCTGCGGGAGATGCGACGAAAAGGCGATTCGACGCCGGTGCTGGTGCTGACTGCGCGCGACGGCGTGACCGACCGGGTGACCGGCCTGCGCGAGGGCGCCGACGACTATCTCGCCAAGCCGTTCGCCATGGAGGAGCTGGTGGCGCGCCTGCAAGCGCTGCTGCGCCGGCCCGGCAACCTGCTCGGCAAGCTGCTGAGCTTCGGCAACGTGGCGCTCGACACCGAGGGCCGCCAGGTCTTCATCGCCGACAAGCCGCGCTCGTTCCCGGCGCGCGAGACGGCGGTGCTCGAGATCCTGCTGCGCCGCGGCGGCAACGTGGCGCCCAAGCGCCTGTTCGAGGACCAGCTGTTCGGCCTGTCCGGCGACGTCGGCTCCAACGCCGTGGAAGTCTACGTCCACCGCCTGCGCAAGATGCTGGCCGACGCGGGCGCCACGGTGAGGATCCACACGGTGCGCGGCGTCGGCTACCTGATGGCCGAGGACAAGTCGCCCGCCCCGGCCCACTAGCCCGCGTCCACGCGTGTTCCGCTTCCGCTCCATCGTCACGCGCATCGTGGTGCTGCACGTGGTGGCAATCGCCGTCACGTCGGTCCTGATGCCGCTGGCGCTGTACTGGCTGCTCGACGAGGCCGCCAACAACCTGCACAGCGACGCGCTGCGCGGCCAAGCCTACACGATCGGCACCTTCCTCAAACCCAGACCCGACGGCTCGGTCGAGCTCGACATTCCCGACGAGATCAAGCCGCTCTACTCCGGCAATTACGGTCTCTACGCCTATGCCGTACTCGATACCGACGGCAAGGTGCTGTTCTCCTCGCGGCCCGATGGCAAGGCGCTGTTTGCCAGCGACAGCCAGTCGATCCGCGACTGGTTCGTGCGCCGGCGCAGCACCGGCGGCATCCTGTTCGGCGTCAGCGTCGCGCGCGCGATCGGCGAGCACGTCTATCACATCCAGATCGGCCAGGACCTCGCTCACCGCGACGTCATCATCGACGACATCGTCGCCTCGTTCATTCCGAAGGTCGCGTGGATCACCTTCCCGATCCTGCTGGTCCTGCTGATCATCGACATCGTGATCTTCCGCCGCGCACTCGAGACAGTGCGCCAGGCTTCGACTACGGCGGCCTCGATCGGCCCGCAGCGCACGGAGGTGCGCCTGCCCGAGCAGTCGATGCCGGCCGAGATTTCACCGCTGGTGCACGCCGTCAACCAGGCGCTGGACCGCCTCGAGTCGGGCTTCCAGGCGCAACGCGATTTCACCGCCGACATGGCGCACGAGCTGCGCACGCCGCTCGCCATCATGCGCGCGCGCATCGACTCGCTGGACCCCGGGCCGGTGCGCGACACCCTCACCCAGGACATCGTCAACATGACGCGCACGGTGAACCAGGTGCTCGACATCGCCGAGCTCGAAAGCTTCATCGTCGATACCAGCGCCCAGGCCGACCTGCAGGCGGTTTGCGCGGACGCGGTCGCGGCGATGGCGCCGCTCGCCGTCGAGCTGGACAAGACCATCGCGCTCACCGGCGCCACCGGGCCCGTGACCGTGCACGGCCATACCGAGGCGCTGTTCCGCGCCGTGCGCAACCTGATCGAGAACGCGATCCGCCACACCCCGGCCGGCGCCTCGATCGAGGTCGAGGTCGGCCAGGACGGCACGGTGAAGGTGCTCGACGACGGGCCGGGCGTGCCGGCGGCCGACCGCGAGCAGATCTTCCGCCGCTTCTGGCGGCGCGACCGCGCGAAGGGCGACAGCCGCGGGCTCGGCCTCGCCATCGTGGCGCGGGTCGCCGAAGCGCACACCGGCAGCGTCTCGGTCGACGCGCGACCGGGTGGCGGCGCGGTGTTCACGCTGAAGCTCCGGCCGGTCTGACGCGCGCGTCCCGGCGCTTCCCTGCCGATATCGCCCGGTCTACCGTGCCTCTCAAGCAAACAGGGGAAACGACGATGGCGCCGCACTACGACACGCTGGAAACCCGCACACCGGCCGAGCGCGAGAAGGCGCTGATGAGCGCGTTGCCGCAACAGATCGCGCACGCCAAGGCCAATGCGCCGTTCTTCTCGACCTGGCTGAAGGACATCGATCCCGGCACCGTCACCTCGCGCTCGGCGCTGGCCAAGCTGCCGGTGCTGCGCAAGTCGATGCTGGGCGAGGTGCAGAAGAAGAACCCGCCGATGGGCGGCCTGATCGCCGTGCCGATGACCAAGGTGCGCCACATCTTCATGTCGCCCGGTCCGATCTTCGAGATCGACACCGACGAGCCCGATTATTTCCGCGGCGCGCGCGCCATGTTCTCCGGTGGCTTCCGGCCCGGGCACATCGTCTACAACACCTTCTCCTATCACCTGACGCCTGCGGGCATCATGATGGAGTCGGCGCTCCGGGCGCTGGGCTGCGCCATCGTGCCGGGCGGCATCGGCAATACCGAACTGCAGCTGGACGCCATCGCCGCCATCAGGCCAAACGGCTATATCGGCACGCCCTCGTTCCTGAAGATCCTGATCGAGAAGGCGGCCGAACTCGGCAAGGATATCTCCTCGATCAAGCACGCCTTCGTTGGCGCCGAAGCTCTCCCGCCTTCCCTGCGCCAGATGTTCATCGACAAGGGCATGACCTGCCTGCAGAGCTACGGCACAGCCGATCTCGGCACGATCGCCTACGAGGCGGCGGCACCCGACGGCAAGATCGAAGGCATGATCGTCGACGAGGGGGTTATCGTTGAAATAGTGCGGCCCGGCACTGGCGATCCGGTGCCCGACGGCGACGTCGGCGAGGTGGTCGTGACCACCTTCAACAAGGCCTATCCGCTGATCCGCTTCGGCACCGGCGACATGTCAGCGGTACTGCCGGGCGCCAGCCCGTGCGGCCGCACCAACATGCGCATCAAGGGATGGATGGGCCGCGCCGACCAGCGCACCAAGGTGCGAGGCATGTTCGTCGATCCCGAGCAGATCGCGGAGATCTCGAAGAAGCATCCCGGCCTCGGCCGCCTGCGCCTGGTGATCGACTGGGTG
>CAYZQZ010000326.1:0-5128 GCA_964480235.1 uncultured Reyranella sp.
TTCCGGATAGTCGAGCCAGACATGCCACGGATCGGCGGTACTGACCGGCACCTTGACGTTGCGCTTGACGTTCCGGATCTCGCGGATGAGCTGGGCCGGGCTGGTCGCATTGGGATTGCGCAGATACTTCTGACCGTCCCAGCGCAGGATGTTCTCGTTGCCGACCAGCACCCGCTCGATGTTGGGGTTCTGGTTGGCCATGCGGATCAGCGCGCGCGTCTCCTCGGCGTTGACCTCGCTCGCCTCGCGGCCGAACTGCAGCTTGGCCTCGTTCTGCGAGTAGATCCAAGCGCCCGGCACCAGCTTCAGGCCGTAGCGCGCGGCGAGCTCGGGCATGAATTCGCCGCCGTCGGTGGTGCGGTAAGTTCGAACTGAACCGACCTTGCCGGCAAGCAGGGCGAAGTCGCGCTCCATCTGACTCTTGCGCGGCTTTATTGGGGCCGGCGGCTCCTCGTTCAGGGCCGTCCGCAGGAAGGAGAAGACGCCACTCGCCTTGCCCGCGAGCGGGTCCTGGTCCTTGGCCCACGGCGCGTAGGTCACGCCATGCAGCGGGCCTTCGACGTCGGCGGCGGCGACATCGCGATCGAGCAGGCGCCACCCGGCAAGGGTAGCCGCGCCAACAAGCAGCAGAACGAATCCAAGTCGGAACATCTAGGGCGAAACAGCTCCGGCAACCGCCGGTGGCCTGCGCACGTCCCGGATGAGTCTCCCGATCGCGGTCGCAAATCGCCTGCGGACGGAAACCGTCAACGCAAGGACCGTGCCGGATCGACTCATCGTCGCGAGCCGATGACCACGCAGTGCGGCGTACCTCTTCGAGGTTTCCTTGCGCCAGATTTCCTCACCTACGACCCATCGCAGATGCTTAGGCGGCGGCCGGATGTATAGCTTGCGCCGCCGGACACGGTAAAGAGTCCGCGCGCGATCATGGCCAAAATGTCAAAATCCGAACCCAATGTCTGACCGATCGCCCGTCTCCTCCGACGCCGCCCCGGCTTCCACACCCGCGGAAATTGCAGCGACCTGGCGTCCTGCCGATAGCTACGGCTTCGTGCGGCGGGCCGGCGCGCGATTGCGCTATGCCCGCTGGAACGCACCCGGAACGCCGCGGGGATCGGTGGTTGTGCTGCAGGGCCGGGCCGAATTCATCGAGAAGTACTCGACCGAGGTCGTGGGCGAGTTGCTCAGCCGGGGCTTTTCCGTGTTCGCCGTCGACCTGCGCGGCCAGGGATTGAGCGATCGACCCCTGCCCGATCACGACAAGGGCCATGTCGACGATTTCGACACCTATGTAGCCGATCTCGACCAATTCCTGACCGAAATCGTCGCCCCCACTGCGCCGCGCCCGATCCTGGCGCTCAGCCACTCGACCAGCGGCAACATCCTGCTGCGCTACCTGACGGAACACGGCGCCGGACCGTTCGCGGCGTCGTTCTGCGTCTCGCCGATGACCGGTCTCTGCCGGGCGCTGCCGATCGCGCTTCTGACCCGGGCGCTCAGCCCGTTCGGCGTTCGCGATACCGCCTACATGGCATGGACCGGACCGTACGACCCCGCCCATCGCAGGTTCGAAGGCAACGACGTCACCAGCGACGAGACGCGCTATCGCTATACCGACCTCTGGTTTAGGGCCGACCCGCGCCTCTCGCTGGGGGGACCTACCATCGGCTGGCTCAAGCAGGCGCAGCGGTCGATTGACCGCCTGTTCTCGCCCGGCACGCTGGAGCGGATCTCCGTGCCGCTCACCGTCATGAGTGCCAGCGGCGACCGGGTTGTCGACATCGCCTCGCACGCCGCTGTCGTGGCGCGCGTGCGGGGTGCCACGCACTGTGCCGTCGACGGCGCCAAACACGAGATCCTGATGGAAACCGATCCGCGCCGCGCCCAGTTCTGGGCGGCCTTCGATCGAGTTGCCGCGTCACTCGGCTGACCACACAATACCGGCCGAACAACAAGACGTATTCATGACCGTGTTGCAAATGGCGGTGATTGCCGTCGCCTTCATCGTCGCCGGCATCGCCAAGGGCGCGATCGGCATGGGCATGCCGCCGATCGCCATCGGCCTGATGAGCCTTGCCCTGCCGCTCGAGAGCGCGATCGCCATCATGGTCCTGCCGACCATGGTCACCAACATCTGGCAGGCGGTCTATGGCGGCGGCTTCCGGCCGCTGATGCGCCGCTTCGGTACCATGGCCTTCACCGCGACCGCCGCGATCCTGGCGATCGGCCTGCTGTTCAGCAGCCTGGGCTCGCCCGGCACTGCGGGCTGGGTCGGCGTGCTGCTGGTGCTCTATTCGGTGCTGGCCCTGACGGCGTGGCGGCCGCACGTACCGCGCCGCGCCGAATGGTGGGCCAACCCGCTGGTCGGCGCGCTGAGCGGCACGGTCGCCGGCGCCACCGGGGTCGCCGCCATCCCGTTCCTGCCCTACATGCAATCGCTCGAGATGGAAGCCGACGAGTTGGTCCAGGCGCTGGGCATCATGTTCCTGTTCATCACCGGCATGCTGGCGGTGTCGCTGGCGCTCCACGGCGCCTACCACCTTACGAACAGCATCGGCAGCGTCGCGGCGCTCGTGCCGACCATGGCGGGCATGTGGATCGGACAGCATGCCAGGCGGCGCCTGTCGCCAAAGACGTTCCGCACCGCGTTCCTGGTCGGCATGCTGCTGGTGGGACTGCATCTGGCGCGGGGACTGTTGTAGGAGCCGTCTGCTATAAAAAGAGCCATGCCCCTGCCCGACAATGTCCTGACCATCTGCGGCATTCCCGAGCTGCCGCAGCACTCCGACCGCGGCGTGACGCACGTCCTGTCGATCATCGACACCTACGAGCCGCGCCCGATCGCGCTCGACAACTATCCCACCCTGGTCGAGCGCGAACTGATCCGCTTCGATGACGTGGTGGCCGAATACCCCGGCTTCGCCGCCTGCACACCCGAGCATATCGAGCAGGTCCTCGCCTTCGGCGAGCGGGTCCAGGCTGCGCCCGAAGCCCATGTGCTGGTGCACTGCCATGCCGGCATCTCGCGCTCGACCGCGGCGGCGGCGATCCTGCTCTGTCAGCACGCGCCCGGCCGCGAGGAAGAGGCGTTCCTGAGGATCCTCGGCCTGCGCAAGCATGGCTGGCCCAACACCCGCATGGTCGAGTTCGCCGACCGGCTGCTGAAGCGCGACGGCGCAATGATGGCCGGCCTGGACGTCTACCGCCGCGCCCTGCTCAGGGAAAAGCCGCACCTCAGCGAGGTGATCCGCAACATCGGCCGTGGACACGAACTGCCGGCCTAGGCTGCCGGGTCACGAACTTCCGGCGTAGGCTTCTTCCAGCGTCCGGTGCAGCGTCGCCAGCGCGGCACTGCCGCCTGGCGCCATCTTTCCCTCGGTACGATCGGCCTGCAGAAGTTCGCAGGCCTGCTTGATGATGTCGGCCGCCGGCTTCCGGCTCTCCGCCTCATCGCCATAGACGTGGGTGAACAACCGCGTGCGCAGGAAAGTGTGCGGCACGATCTGCTTGACGATCGCCGTCGGGCCGGCGCGGCGTACTGCGAGCAGCGGCGACCGCCAGGTGAAGTCGCTCGACTGCTCGGGCCATTCCGCGAGCAGATGCTCGGCCAGGACCTTCCAGTTGCAGGCGATGTCGGTCACCAGTGTACCGCCGTATGCCGGCAGGTCGGCGAGCGCGGGCGGCGCGGCGGGCCGCTCATGACTGAAGAACAGCAGGCCCTGCACTTCGGCGATCGCCAGCGAGGCGAGATCGCGATCGGTCTGCGTTGCCGGCGGCGCGAAATGCGGCGGCGCGCTCTGGAAACGGCCCCTGAGGTCGTAGGTCCAGCCGTGGAAGCGGCAGCGAAGGTTCTGGCAGTTGCCCGACGGCGTGCCGACCACCTGCATGTTCTGGTGACGGCAGGAATTGCGCAGCACGGCGAGAGAGCCGTCGCCGTCGCGGATTGCCACCACGCTCCAGCCGCCCACCGTGACCGACTGGAAATCGCCGGCCTTGGGCACTTGGCCAGTGGCGCAGACCGGCAGCCATCCGGTGCTGAAAATGCTGCGTTTTTCGACCTGAAAGGCGTCGCCCTGACTGTAGTCCTCAGCTTTCATGTCTGTTTGTATACAATATGCCTTGCGGGATCGCCAGTTTTGCGGAATTCTTTCCACATCGTATACATATTTCGGGGGCAAGCATGTCAAAGAGCGCGTTTCGTCTCGCACTGGAAGGCGCCATCGAGCAGCGCCATTCGGCGGTGCATCCGTGGAGCGATGCCTGGACCTCGGGCAAATTGAACCGCCAGCTGCTCGGCGAGTGGGTCAAGCAGCACTATCACTACGTCAGCCACTTCGCGGAGTGGGTCGCGGCGGTGTACGCCAACTGCCCGCACCAGGACGTGCAGCACTTCCTGCTGGAGAACGTCACCGAGGAGGAAGGCCTGGTCGGCATGCATGGCGCGGCACCGGTGCGCCATTCCGACCTGCTGCTCGAGTTCGGCGAAGTCTGCGGCAAGCCGCGCGCCGAGATCCTGAACGCGCAGGTGAACGGCGAACTGCTGGCCGAGACGCTCGGCCTGCAAAGCTGGTGCACAGTGCAGTCGCGCAAGCCCTTCGTCGAGGCGCTGTCGGCCCTGCTGATCGGCCTCGAGAGCCAAGTGCCGCGCATCTACAGCAAGACGACCCCGCCGCTGCTCGAGAAGTACGGCTTCAGCGAAGAGGAAGTGACGTTCTTCACCATCCACATCGCCGCCGACATCGAGCATGGCGAGAAGGGCTACGAGATCGTCGAGAAGTACGCCACGACCGACGACCTGAAGGCGGCCTGCGTGCGCCAGGTGCGCGAGGCCACGATGATGCGCCGGCTCTATCTCGACGGCGTGTGGCGCACCTTCGTCGAAAAGGCGGCCGAGAAGAAGCTCGCGGCCTGATCCCTTGCATACCTACAAGACCCTGACGCTCGCCGAGGCGCACCTGATCCTCGACGCGGCGCAGAAGAAGGCGGAGGAGCTCGGCGTGCCCGAGGTGCTCGGTGCGCTGTCCACGCACCGCGTGGACACGTTCCTCGCGCCGCCGCTCGTGGCGCTCGCGCTGCAGTGGACCTCGCACGTGCGCTACGTGAACGAGATCCCGATGTCGATCGTGGT
>CAYZQZ010000327.1:0-5118 GCA_964480235.1 uncultured Reyranella sp.
TGTTCGTGCGTAGCGTCGGCATGTCGGGCTCGCCGGCGGCGAGGCCGATCACGTCTTTGCCCGCCGCCTTCATCTCCAGGAACTTGCCCTGTGCGGCATTGGTCGGAGAGGGCTTGATGCGGCCAAGACGGTCGGCAATGAACGCCATAACGCTGACGCCTCCTTTGGGGCGGGTGACAAACGGGCGCGAAGCTACTGGCGCCCGCCCTATCCCGCAAGGCGGCAAGGGGGATAGCCGGACTATTTCTCGTAGGTTCGGGGCTTAGCTCGCCTCAGTCGACCTGCTTCACCGAGGCCGAAACGCTCATCTTGGCCTCCCCGAAGCCGACGCGCCGGCCGCTCACCGGGGCGGCGTCGTGATAGTCGAGCCCGACCGCGACGCGGAGCGAATCGCCGCGCGGAGAGATGCTGTTGGCGGGATCGAATCCGACCCACTCCAGGCCAGGCACCCAGGCCTCCGCCCAGGAATGGCTGGTCAGGCCTACATGCAGGGCGGGATCGTCGTTGCGCAGGTAGCCGCTGACGTAGCGCGCCGGCACGCCGAGGCGACGGCAGCAGGCGATGAAGACATGGGCGCTGTCCTGCGCCACCCCGGCGCCGCGCGCCAGCGCCTCGCTCGCCGTGGTGTCCACCGTCGAGACGCCGGTTCTGTAGGCGAGTCGCTTGGCCACGCGGGCCATCACCTCGTGCAGGGCGGCGACCCGTTGCACTGGATCGGCGGCGCGCTCGGCGAGGCCGACGATCACCGGATCGAAGCTCGCATCGTGGCGCGCCAGTCCGGTGTTCCGCAGCCAGAACGGCGGCGGCAGGGTCGGCGTCTCGGTGTAACGCAGCCACTGCTCGGCGCCGCTGAACTCGTACAGCCCGGCGACCGCGATCTCGACCGAGTCGTGCTGGTGCGCCACCGAGAAAGTCGTGACCTGGTTTCCGTGGCCGTCCTGCCATTCCGAGCGCTTGCCCGGCCCGTCGATGCGCCATTGCAGGATACGCTGGCCGGCCGCCGGCTTGGGCGTGAGCCGTACGTCGTGGATCGAGTGGCCGCTCGGCTGGTCGAACTCAAAGCGCGTGATGTGGTGGACGGACAGGCGCATGTTCGCTCAATCCAGCAAGAACTGGCGGCCGATTTCGTTGCTGAGCGTGGCGATGTCGTCTCGCACGCCGCCCAGGAACTTGTGCAGGCCGGAGTCGAACACGTGGTCGATGCGGGCGTAGCGCAGCCGCGCGTGCAGTTCGCCCGCGATCCGGTCGGCCTCGCCGCGCGTGCCGTAGGTCTCGGCCAGCTCGCGCATCGACAGGTCGACCATCCACAGGCAGTGATGCACCGAGCGCGGCACGTCGCGGCGCAGCATCATCAGCTCGGCGACCTTCCGGGGATCGAGCGAGGCGCGGTAGATGCGCCGGTAGGTGCGCACCGCGCCGATGCAGGCCAGCAGTTCCGACCAGGCGAAATAGTCCATCTCGTCGGCGTCGGGATTGCCGTCGGGCCTGAGCGCATGGAACTTCACGTCGAGGATTCGCGCGGTGTTGTCGCCGCGCTCGAGGAAGGCACCAAGCTGGAAGAAGTTGTACGCCTCGTCGCGCAGCAGCGTGACCTGCGCAGCGCCGAAGATCATCACCGCCTGCTTCTTGACCGATTCGATCAGCGCGCCGCGATCGAGCGAATCGCGGTTGCCGCGCATCTTGGCGCTGAGTTCGAGCCACAGCGAGTTGAGGCTCTCCCAGACGTCGACCGTGATGTTGTTGCGTTCCTCGCGCGCGTTGCGCCGCGCCGAGCCGATCGAGCTCACGATCGAGGAGGGGTTGTGTTCGTCGAAGGCCAGGAAGTCGACCAGGCTCGAGAACTTTCCGCCCTCGCTCTGGTGCTGGCGGAATTCGTCCTCCATGCCGAAGATCGCGGCCACGCCCTCGGCCTCCTTGCCGCGCGACTGCAGGGCCATGCGCTGCGTCGCCTCGATCAGGCGCGCCGTCGTCTTGGCGCGCTGCAGGTAGCGGCCCATCCAGTAGAGGTTCTTGGCGGTGCTGCTAAGCATTCTGGCTCTGGGCCTGACCCTGCGTGGGCTGCTGCACCGCGCCCGGTTCGGGTGCCAACACCCAGGTGTCCTTCGTGCCGCCGCCCTGGCTGGAATTGACGACCAGCGAGCCTTCCTTGAGCGCCACGCGTGTGAGGCCACCCGGCACGATGGTGATCTTCTTGCCCGACAGCACGAACGGCCGGAGGTCGACATGGCGCGGTGCCACGCCCTGGGCCACGAAGGTCGGGCAGGTCGAGAGCGCGAGAGTCGGCTGGGCGATGTAGTTGGTCGGCCGAGCCTTCAGCAGGCCCGCGAACTCCTCGACCTCCGCCTTGCTCGAGGTCGGGCCGACCAGCATGCCCTTGCCGCCCGAGCCGTGGACCTCCTTCACGACCAGCTCGTCGAGATGCTCGAGGATGTACTTCAGCTCGTCGGGCCGGTCGCCGCGATGGGTCGGCACGTTCTGCAGGATCGGCGCCTCGCCCAGATAGAAGCGGATCATCTCCGGCACGTACGTATAGGTCGACTTGTCGTCGGCCACGCCGTTGCCGAGCGCATTCACGATGTTCACGCGGCCGGCGCGCACCGCTCCCAGCAGGCCCGCGACGCCGAGATAGGAATCGGGCCGCATCGCCAGCGGATCGAGGAAGGCGTCGTCGATGCGGCGGTAGATCACGTCGACCCGCTGCGGCCCGCGCGGCGTGCGCATGTAGACGCGGCCCTCGTCGACGAACAGGTCCGAGCCCTTGACCAGCTCGATGCCCATGTCGTCGGCCAGGAAGGCGTGCTCGAAATAGGCGCTGTTGTAGTGGCCGGGCGTCAGCAACACGACATTGGGTTCGGCATCGTCGCTGAACGACACCGAGCGCAGGGTGGCGAGCAGCTCGTCGGTATAGTTGGCGACCGGCAGAACGCGCATCGCCGAGAACAGCTCGGGGGCGAGCCGCATCATGACTTCGCGGTTCTCCAGCACGTACGATACGCCCGACGGCGTGCGCACGTTGTCTTCCAGGACATAGAAGTCCTTCTCGCCGACCCGCACCAGGTCGATGCCCGCGATGTGTGCGTGCACGCCGCCCGGCAGTTCGAGGCCCTGCGCCATCGACACGAATTCGGCGTTCTGCAGCACCTGCGTCTCGGGAATGACGCCGGCGCGGCAGATTTCGCGCTCGCCGTAGGCGTCGGACAGGAACATGTTCAGTGCGCGGACGCGCTGCACCAGCCCCTTATGCAGGAACTCCCATTCGTCCCACGCGATCACCCGCGGAATGATGTCGAAGGGGATGGTGGTCTCCGCGCCGTCGGCCGCGCCGTAGGCGCCGAAGGTGATGCCGTGGCGGCGATAGAACTGGTCGACCTCGTGCCGCGTGGCGGCGATGCGCTCGGGGGACGTGCGTTCGAGCCATCGCGCGACGCCCTGATAGGCGGGCCGTATGCCACCATCGGCGCCCGATCGCATTTCGTCGAATATCTTGGCCGCCACCGGCATTTCGTCCCCTGTCGAATCCCAATATAAGCAAGGGGCGGGCCAATAAAGAAGGCCTGCGTGAGGCCGCAGGCGGGAGGACGCCATGAAGCAGGTCCTGATCGACAGTTATGGAACGCCGTGGGACGTGGCGCGCTGCGCCGAGGTGGCGGATGTCGGCGCGCCGGCCGCCGACGAAGTCGTGTTCGACGTGCTGGCCTTCCCGATCAATCCGGCCGACATGTGGTTCTGCAAGGGCAGCTACCGGCTGAAGCCGCCGCTGCCCGCGACTCCGGGCGCCGAATGCGTCGGCAGGATCACCGCGGTCGGGGCCGACGTCCGGCACGTCAAACCGGGCGACCTCGTCATCAACCTGCAACGCGAGAACTGGGCGCAGAAGCGCAGGGTGAAGGGCGACGACGCGATTCCGCTGCCCACCGGCATCGATCTCAGGCAGGCCGCGATGGTGCGGATCAATCCGCCGACCGCCAAGCTCATGCTGTCCGACTTCGTCGACCTGAAGGGCGGCGAGTGGGTGATCCAGAACGTCGCCAATTCCGCGGTCGGACGGCTGCTGATCGTACTGGCGCACCAGCGTGGACTGCGCACGGTCAATGTCGTGCGAAGGGCGGAGTTGGCCGACGAATTGAAGCAGCTGGGCGCCGATCTGGTGATGGCCGACGGCGACGATCTCGCCGCGCGCGTCGCGGCAGAGACCGGCAATGCCGCCATTCGCCTCGGCGTCGAGGCGGTCGGCGGCGCAGCGACCGGACGGCTGGCCAACTGCCTCGCGAGCGACGGCACGCTGGTGCATTACGGTTCGATGAGCGGCCGCAACCCCGATGTCGACCGCTCCAACTTCATCTATCGCGGCGTGCGGCTGACCGGCTTCATGCTGGGACGCTTCCTCGCACGGCGGACGCCTGAGCAGATCCGCGCGATCTACGCCGACCTTGCGCAGCAGGTGATGTCGGGCAAACTCCATGCCCCGGTCGACACGGTCTATCCGATCGAGAAGATCAAGGACGCGCTCGCCCACGCCGACAAGGGCGGACGCAACGGCAAGATTCTGGTGAGCCCCAACGGCTCGATTTGAAGATGGGCGATCTCAGGGAGAAGCAGATGAGTTCAGATGTGGCGGATGTCGAGAAGGTGCTGCAGACCTATTTCGACGGTCTCTACGAGGGTGACACCGGCAAGCTGGGCGCGGCGTTCCATCCGATGTCGCATCTCTACAGCGTCGGCGCCGACGGCAAGGCCGCCGATTTTCCCCGCGCCGATTGGTTCAAGATGGTCGAGGGCCGCAAGTCGGCTCAGGCCAGCGGCAGCGCGCGGCGCGACCGTATCGTGTCGATCGATTTCTCCGGTCCCGGCACCGCCTTCGCCAAGGTCGAGTGCCAGATTCCGCCGCGCTACTTCACCGACTACCTCACCCTGGTGAAGGCCGACGGGCGCTGGCAGGTCATCTCAAAGACCTTCCATACGGTGACGAAGGACCAGTAATCCTGCTTCTTCATATTCCTCTCCCCCGCCAGGGGGAGATGCGAGGAGAGGGGAGCAAAGAACCTCTTCCCGGCTATCGTGCGGGCTCTTGCGCATCGCTTTGCGAAGCGCTGCCGCCCGACGTCGCTCGCTCCTTCT
>CAYZQZ010000328.1:0-5118 GCA_964480235.1 uncultured Reyranella sp.
TCGCCTATGCGCGCGAACGCCACACCTTCGGCAAGCCGCTGATCGCCAACCAGGTCGTGCGCCACCGGCTGGTCGACATGGCGATGCGCATCAACGCGGTGAAGTCGACGCTCGAGCTGCTGGCCTACCGCGTGGGGCAGGGCGAGAAGCCGGTGGCCGAGATCTGCATGCTGAAGAACCTCGCGACCTCGACGATGGAATACTGCGCCAATGAGGCGATGCAGGTGTTCGGCGGCGCAGGCTACCTGCGCGGCGCCAAGGTCGAGCGCATCTATCGCGAGACCAAGGTGATGTCGATCGGCGGCGGCTCGGTGGAAATCATGAAGGATCTCGCGGCCCGCCAGATGGGGCTATAATCGGCCATGGCCAAGCCGCTCACCTCGCCCGAAGAACGCGTCGCGCTCTTCCAGAAGCTGTTTTCCGACACCATCCCGCACAACAAGGCGCTGGGGCTCAAGGTGGTGGCGGTCGCCAAGGGGCTGGCGAGCATGCAGCTCGACTGGCGTCCCGAACTGGTCGGCAATCCGGAGACCGGCGTGCTGGCCGGGGGGCCGCTGACGGCGATGCTGGACGGCTGCTGCGGCATGGCGGTTGCCACCATGCTGAAGGATCCCAAGCCGTTCGCCACGCTCGACCTGCGCATCGACTACGCCAAGCCTGCGGTACCGGGTCAGCCGGTGATCGCCGAGGCCGAGTGCTACCGCATCACGCGTTCCGTCGCCTTCACCCGCGCGATCGCCCACCAGGGCGACCCCAAGGATCCGGTTGCCGCGGCAGCCGGGACCTTCATGCTCGGTACCAAGGGCAAGGTCACGCGAGCGCAGTCTGTCGGCAAGGAGACGGTGAGCAAGGAGACGGGGACATGAGCGCCCCGCTGCTGAAGCGCCTCGCCGACGTGCGCAAGAAGGGTGACGTGGGCCGTCTCGCCGAGGCGATTCCCTACGCCCAGTGGATGAACATCGCGCCGGAGAACAGCACAGGCGAGTTGCTGACCCGCATGCGTTACCGCGAGAGCCTGATCGGCAACACGTTCCTGCCGGCGATCCATGGCGGCACGCTGGGGGCGCTGCTCGAGATGGCCGCGATCTTCCATCTGATCTGGGAGACCGAGGCCGAGTCGGTGCCGAAGATCGTCAACATCACGATCGACTACCTGCGCTCGGCCGGCCCGCGCGACGTGATCGCGGCTGCCAAGGTGACCAAGCAGGGCCGCCGCATGGTCAACGTCTTTGCCGAAGCCTGGCAGGACGATCGCTCGCGGCCCGTCGCCTCGGCCTCGGCGCATTTCCTGGTGACCTCGGCCGACGAGCCGCCCGCGCTCTGACGGTTACCGCGACGGCAATGTGACGCCGTAGCGCTCGGCGTTGCGCTTCATGTAGACAGCGCGCGGCTCGACCGGCTTGCCGGCGAGTTCATCCTCGACCATGTCGAGAAAGGTATGCCAGCCTGCGGCGTTCAGCTTCACGAACTCCTCCAGCACCGGCAGATGGGTGAGCATGAGCTGTCCCGGTGCGAGGTCGAGCGTGAGGTAGGATTCGGGGTAGTCCGAAACGGTCTGCCCCGGCATGAAGACATTCCACGTATAGGCAAGTCTGGTCACCGGTTGCCATTGTGTGACCACGCCCCTGATATGGCCGGCCATCAGTTCGACCCTGCCGCCGATCCGGGGCTCAATCGTGCCCTCGCCGTACCAGCCGGGCAGGCGACTCGTGTCGGTCAGCGTCTGCCAGACGCGCTCGGTTGGTGCAGTTGGCGCACGCACCAAGCGGACCATATGTGCATGGGTGAATTGCGCGCCCTCGGTCATGGCTCACCGGTCATGGACATTCCCGCCCCTTGCAGTAAAGAACGCCGCATATGGATTATGACTCTCTCAGGACACCTCAGGACGATATCGTCCGTGACGGCGCGGAGTTCCAGGCCTATCTGGCGCCCGCGGAGCTGATCGACTCCGGCCATCCCGAGATCGCGGCGTACGCCGCGGCCAAAGCCGGGCAGGGTGACGACCGCACAAGGGCGCAACGGCTCTACTACGCCGTGCGGGACGATCTGCGTTACGACCCCTACAACACGCCGATGCGGCCGGAGGCCTATCGCGCCAGCACTACGCTCGCCGCCCGGCATGGCTATTGCGTCAACAAGGCGGGCCTGATGGCCGCGGTCTGCCGTGCCGCCGGGATTCCGGCGCGCGTCGGATACGCCGACGTGCGCAACCACATGACGACCAAGCGGCTCACCGACCTGATGGGCAACGACACCTTCTATTATCACGGTTACACCGAGGTCTGGCTGGGCGGGCGCTGGATCAAGGCTACGCCCGCCTTCAACAAGGAGTTGACCGAGAAGTTCGGTTTGAAGCCGCTCGACTGGGATGCAAGGGGCGATTCGATCTATCACCCGTTCGACCTCAGCGGCCGCCGTCACATGGAGTATCTCTGCTATCGCGGCGTGTTCGCCGACATTCCCTTCGAAGAGATCCGCGGCGCGTTCCGTCACTACTACCCGCGCATGACGAAGCTGCAGGAAGCGATGCCGGTTGGCGGCACGCTCGAGGACGGGGTCGGAGGCGACTTCGGCGCAGAGGGCGAAGCGGAAGCGAACCGGAAGTGACTCTCGCGCCGCGGTCCGCCGCGTACATCGCCCTGCTTGTCGCGCTGGGCAGTTTCGGCCCGCTCACCATGAGCATCTACACGCCGGTCATGCCCTCGGTCGGGCACGACATGATGGCCTCGGCCGAGAGCGTGAAGTTGACCCTCACGACCTACATGCTGGGCTTCGCGTTCGGCCAGCTCTTCTACGGCCCGCTGAGCGACCGCTACGGCCGGCGGCCGGTGCTGCTGGGCGGACTGCTGGTGTTCACGGCGACCACCTTCGCCTGTTCCTTTGCGCCCTCGATCGGCGGCCTGATCGGGCTGCGGGTGCTGCAGGGACTGGGAGCGGCGTCGGGCTCGGTGCTGGGGCGGGCACTCACGCGCGATGCCTATACCTTCCAGGAGATGCCGCTGGTCATGAGCTGGATCTCGCTCGGCCAGAACATCGCGCCGTCGCTGGCGCCGACAGTCGGCGGCTTTCTTGCCGCGTGGGTGAGCTGGCGCGCGACCTTCTGGTTCGTCGGTGCATTCGGCGTGACCTTGCTGCTCGTGGTGTTCTTCGGGTTGCGCGAGACCAACAGGTTCCGGAGCGACAAGGTCGACCTCGGTGCCCTGCTGCGCGGTTCGGGCGAGATGCTGCGCAGCCGCCGCTTCCTCGGTCACATCCTGCCGCTGGGATTCGGCTTTGCGATCAACTTCGGCATGCTGGCCGGCGTGCCGTTCATCCTGCAGGAGCGCCTGGGCTTCACACCGCAGGAGTTCGGCCTGATCGTGCTGCTGTCGGTTGGCGGCTTCACGCTCGGCACCTTCGTCAACAACCGGCTGGTCGGGCGGGTCTCGCCGACCGCGATCATCCGGCATGCCGGCTGGTTTCATGTCGCGGCGCTGGCGATCATGGCTGCACTGTCGCTGTCGGGCGTGCTCGCCTGGTGGGCGATCATCGGACCCCACATGCTGCTGAGCTTCGGCACCGGCCTGATCGTGGCCAACGCCAATGCCGGCGCAGTCGGCATGTTTCCGCGGCTGGCCGGCACGGCGTCGTCGATCGCCGGGTTGGCGCAGATGGGCATGGGCGCCATGGGCACCGTCGCCGTAGCGGCCCTTTCGCTCGTCGGTAGCCGATATGCCGCGATGCCGCTGGTGATCGGCCTGCTGCCTTTCGCAATTGCAATGCTGCTGAGCGGGCGGCTGTTGCGTCCGGCCGGGATGGCCCGCTAGATGGACCGAGAAAAGGAGAGGAAATCGACATGGTGAACATGCTCAAGGACAAAGTCGTGCTGGTGACCGGCGCGGGCGGCGGCATCGGCCGCGAGATGGCGCTGCTGGCCGCCAAGGAAGGCGCCAAGGTGGTGGTCAACGATCTGGGCGGCGCGGTCGACGGCGAGGGCTCGGGCAACGCCACGCCGGCGCAGAAGGTTTGCGACGAGATCGCGGCGATGGGCGGCAAGGCGGTTCCGAACGGCGACAGCGTTGCCGATCCCGCCGGCGCCGAACGTATGGTCAAGGCAGGCGTCGAGAATTTCGGCCGCATCGACGGCGTCATCAACAACGCCGGCATCCTGCGCGACCGCATCTTCCATCGCATGAGCCACATGGACTGGAAGATGGTGATCGACGTGCATCTCAACGGTGCGTTCAATGTCAGCCGAGCCGCGGCCAACTACTTCAAGGAGCAGAAGTCGGGCGCCTTCGTGCATTTCACCTCGACCTCTGGCCTGGTCGGCAATTTCGGCCAGGCGAACTATTCCGCAGCCAAGATGGGCATCATCGGCCTCTCCCGCTCGATCGCGCTCGACATGGCGGCGTTCAACGTCCGCTCCAACTGCATCTCGCCGTTCGCCTGGACGCGCATGATCGGCACCATCCCCGCCGACACCGAGGCGCAGAAGGCGCGCCTGGAGCGCTCCAAGAAGATGACCCCGGCCAAGATCGCGCCGATGGCCGTCTACCTGCTGTCCGATGCCGCGCAAGCGCAGGGCGTTACGTCGCAGATCTTCGGCGTGCGCATGAACGAGATCATGCTGTTCAACGCCAACCGCCCGGTCCGATCGGTTCACAACTCCGAGGGCTGGACGCTGGAGCAGATCGACGAGCAGGCGATCCCGTCGATGAAGAACTACTTCACCGACATGAAGCGTTCGCCCGAGTATTTTACCTGGGATCCGATTTGATGGCCGAACCGCGCAAGAATGAACCGAAGATCGATGCCGACGAGGTTCTCGCCGGCATCGTCGAATGGGTCTCGATCGAGAGCCCGAGCCACGACGCCAGGTCGGTCAACAAGGTGGTCGACCACGTCGAGGGCCAGTTCCGCGACCTCGGGCTGAAGCTCGAGCGCATCCCGGGCCGTGACGGCTTCGGCGACATCCTGGAGTGCAAGACCACGCCGGAGATGAGCCAGCAGGCCGACGGTAAGGGCATCCTGGTGCTGGCCCATCTCGATACTGTCCATCCGATCGGCATGATCGAGAAGGACCTCAAGGTCCGCCGCGAGGGCGACAGCATCTTCGGGCCCGGCATCTACGAC
>CAYZQZ010000329.1:0-5097 GCA_964480235.1 uncultured Reyranella sp.
ATCTCGATCAGTTCGACGGTCGCGATCTGGATCGGAAGGCCCGAGCCGCGCATGAAGCGCTTCTCGCGAGCCGCCTCGAAGCCGTAGGCGACCAGCGGCTCGCCATCGTCGACCAGGGCCAGCTTGGCGGTGGTCCCCCCCATGTCGAAGGCGAGCACGCGGTCGAGTCCGGCATTGCGGCCAAACCAGGCACCGGCCAGCGCACCGGCCGCCGGGCCGCTTTCCAGCAACTGCACCGGCGCGCGCTTGGCTTCGCTGACGTGGGTCAGGCCACCGTTTGAAAGCATCAGGAACAGGCCGCCCGGAATGCCTTCGGCGCGCAGCGCCTGCTCCAGGCGCTCGAGATACAGTTCGGCCAGCGGACGGATGTAGGCGTTGGCCACCGTCGTGCTGGCCCGCAGGTACTCGCGGATTTCCGGCGCGACATCGGACGACAGCGAGATCGAAAGGTTCTGGAAGCGCTCGGCGACGGCCGCGCCGATGGCACGCTCGTGGGCCGGATTGGCGTAGGCATGCAGGAAGCAGATGGCGAGGCTTTCGACGCCGTCTTTCACCAGTTCGGCCACTTCGGCGAGCGCAGCATCGACATCGAGCTTCTTCTCGACCGAGCCGTCCGGCGCCAGCCGCTCCATCGCCTCGCGCCGCCACGGCCGCGGCACCAGCGGCTTTGGCATCTCTATGAAGAGATCGTACAGTTCGTACTTGCGCTCGCGACCGATCTCCAGCACGTCGCGGAAGCCTGCGGTGGCAAGCAGGCCGGTCTTCGCTCCCTTGCGTTCGATCAGTGCGTTGGTGAACAACGTCGTGGCATGCACCACACGGCCGATCTGGTCGGGCCTGGCGCCCGCCTTGGCCAGCACCTTGCGCGTGCCTTCGATGGCGCCGCGGGCCGGATCGTCCGGCGTCGTGCTCTCTTTCCAGATCACAGCGCGGCCATCGCGTGGATCGTGGATGACGAGATCGGTGAAGGTACCCCCGATATCGATGCCGAGGGACAACGGTGCTGCGGTGCTCATTCGGCCTTGATGTTCCCCGCCTTGACCACTTTCGCCCAGCGTTCGCGATCGCCCTTGATGTAGGCGGCGAAGGCGTCGGGCCCCTGCCCCAGCGCCTCGAGCCCCTGCTTCTCAAGCGTCTCCTTGTTGGATGGATCGGCGACCGCATCGAGGAACAGCTTGGCGAGCCCCGCCTTGATGTCGGCCGGCAGCGCCGCCGGCCCGACCAGTCCGAACCAGTTGTTGATATTGAGCGCCGGGATGTCCTTGGTGAGCAGCGGCAGTTGCGGCGCGAGTGGCGACGGCTTGGTCGCGGCCAGCGCCAGCGCCCGCACCTTGCCGCCATTCACCATGCCCATGATCTCCGAGACGTTTGCGAAAAACAGATCGCAATTGCCCGCCGCCACGTCGGCGATCGCCGGCGCGCCGCCGCGATAGGGCACGTGGATCATTTTCAATCCGCCCGATTCGGCCGCGAGGAACTCGGCGGCAAGCTGGTTGGTCGAACCCAGGCCCGTCGAGGCGTAGCTCACCTTGCCCGGGTTGGCCTTGGCGTAGGCAATCAGCTCCGGGATCGTCTTGTACGGCGCGTCCATCTTCACGATCAGCGCCATCGGCACGCCGACCAGATTGGCGATTGGGACCAATTCCTTGTCGAGGTCGAGCGGGATTTGCGAGCCCGGCACGACGGGGCCGACCGCGAGCTGGCCCATGATGCCGATGCCGACCGTATAGCCGTCGGCAGGAGCCTGCGCGACCGCCTTCAGCGCAATGAAGCCGCCGGCACCGGTCTTGTTGTCGACCACCACCGTGAGACCGTTCTTCCTGGCCAGCGTGTCGGCGGCGATGCGTGCGGCGATATCGGCGGTGCCGCCCGGCGCATAGCCTACGAGGATCTTGATCGGCTGTTTGGGCATCCAATCGGCCCAAGCCGAGCGCGCCGCGAGAACCATCGGCGCGGCCAGCAAGCTACGACGCAGCATGCGAAACTCTCTTCCCCAACAATCAGCGTCGAGCAAGCGGCATGCCGGGTCAAGCCAGCTTGAGATGAAACAGTCATGCGCTAGTGTTCTGTCGCATGCCGCTCGCCGATCCTGCCGCCGACGTCTGGACTATCCTTGCCGACTGGGCCGACCATTCACCCGACGCTCCGGCACTGCTGCACGGCGAACGGACGATTTCGTTCGGCGAGCTGCACGAGCGCGCGTTGCGCGCCGCCCGGGGGCTTGCCGATCTCGGCGTCGAGCCGGGCGATCGCGTGGCGCTGTGGCTGCCCAACGTGCCGGCCTATCCGATCCTCTATTTTGCCTGCGCGCGGCTGGGCGCCATCGCGGTCGCGGTCAACACGCGCTACCGCGCCGTCGAGGTGTCCGACATCGTCGGCCGTTCCGGCGCCAAGGTCTTGGCCTGTGCGCCCGGCTTTCGCCGCATCGACTTCCTGTCCATCCTGGCGGAAATCGAACCCGCGTCGCTGGAGAAGCTCGCGGCCGTGATCACGGTGGGCGAGGCCCCCGAGACGCCACCGCCGGCCATCGAAAAGCTGCGACGCGTCACGTTCGACCGGATGCTGACGCGTCCGCGACATGGCCTCAATCACGCAAGTACCCGAGCGCCCTGCAACATCTTCACGACCTCGGGCACCACCAGCGCGCCGAAGTTCGTGCTGCATCGCCAGGGCGCGATCGCCAGCCACGCCCAGCAGGTCGCCAGGAGTTTCGGCTTCACCGCACCCGAGACGATGACCCTGTCGATCCTGCCGCTGTGCGGCGTATTCGGTTTCAACCAGACGCTCTCGACGCTGGCCGCCGGCAAGCCATGCGTTCTGGTGGAATCCTACGAGATCGAGGAGATTGCGCGCCTGATCCGCCACTACCGGCCGACCACGATGTTCGGCAGCGACGACATGTATGCCCGCCTGCTCGAACTGGTGCCGGGCGAGCGGCCGTTCCCGTCGATCAAGTGGGCGGGTTACGCCAACTTCAATGCCTCTCTCGACGACATCGCCGAACGTGCCGAAGAGCGCGGGCTGATCCTGTGCGGCCTCTACGGTATGAGCGAGGTGCAGGCACTCTACGCGCGGCAGCCACTCGAGGCTCCGATCGCGCGGCGCAAGAAGGGCGGCGGCGTCCCGGTGTCGCCGCTCGGCCATGCCCGCGTGGTCGACGGCGAGCTGCAGTGTGCGGGCCCTTCGCTGATGGTGGGCTACTACGGCAACGAGGAAGCGACGGCACGCACGCTGACGGCGGACGGCTATGTCCGCACCGGAGATCTCGGCGAGATGGATTCCGACGGCGGCTTCACGTTCCTCAGCCGCATGGGCGACGTGCTGCGGCTGTCGGGATTCCTGGTCAATCCACTGGAAATCGAGACGCACATCCAGAAAGTGCCGGGCATCGACGCCTGCACGGCGATCGCCCTGCCCCGGCCCGAGGGTGTGCGGGCGGTTGCCTTCGTGATCCTGAAGCCGGGCGCCGCCCTCGACGAAGCAGTCACGATCGCCCACTGCCGGCAGGGGCTCGCCAACTACAAGGTCCCGCTGCGCGTCTTTGCGGTCGACGACTTCCCCAAGACGCCGTCGCCCAACGGCTTCAAGATCCAGCGCAACAAGTTGCGCGAACTCGCCTCGCGCCTGATCGGCGCCTAGCCGCTCACGTTTGCTTGCTGGCGATCGCCGCACCCTGGGCCAAGGTCTCGAGCTTGGCCCAGGCGATGTCGCGATGGACGCGGCCGCCGAGACCGCAGTCGGTCGAGGCGATCACCCGCTCCTTGCCGACCAGCCTGGTGAAGCGGCCGATGCGCTCGGCCACCAGCTCGGGATGCTCGACCACGTTGGTGGCGTGGCTGACGACGCCGGGCAGGATCAGCTTGTCGGACGGCAGTTTGGTCTCCTTCCACACCGCCCATTCATGCTCGTGACGCACGTTGCCGGCCTCGAATGAGTAGGCGCCGGCGTTGATCTTGAGCATCGAACCGATGATCTCCTTCATCGGGATGTCGGTCATGTGCGGACCGTGCCAGCTGCCCCAGCACAGATGGAAGCGGATTCGGTCCTGCGGCAGGCCCTTCAGCGCGTGGTTCAGCGCCTCGATCTTGGGCTCGGTGAAGCGCCGGTAATCCTCGTAGCTCGGCTCCGGATTGATCTGGTCGAAATTTTCGGCAATTGCCGGATCGTCGATCTGCAGCACCAGGCCGGCATCGACGATCGCCTTGTATTCCTCGCGCATGGCGTCGGCGCAGGCGAAGACGAACTCGTCGTCGGTCTTGTAGTGATGATTGCCGACGCGGGCGCAGCTTGCCGGCCCGATCGAGGTCATGAAACCCTCGCTGACGCCGTTCGCCGCAAGCGCTGCCTTGAAGTTGGCGATGTCGGCCGCGATGGCAGCATGGCCGACATACTTCACCGGCGCCACGGCGAACGGCCAGGTCGCTAGCTTGGGGCCGGTGGTGATGCCCGACTCGGGGTCCGAATACGCGGCGGCGAAGCGCATGCGGTCGCGGCGGTCGGCGAAGGTCGAGAGTACGATCTTGCCCGGCTCCGAGCGATGGACCGGCATCGCATCGCGATCGACGTTCTCGATCTTGAGCCCGTCGAGGCGCGTGAAGGAATAGCTCCACCACGAGCGATAGTTGATCTTGGAGCCCATCGACTTGCCGTACTCGCCGTCACCCGGGACGGTTATGCCGGCCTCGACCTGGCGCTTCACGACGTCGCTGACAGACTGCGTGAGCTTCTTCTGGAAGGCGGCTTCGTCGACCTTGCCGGCCTCGCGCTGCGCATTGGCTTCGATCAGGTCGTCCGGTCGCGGCAGGCTGCCAGCATGGCTGGTCAGGATGCGGTCAGTGCTCTTCCTCATTGTCGTCTCCCTTGGCGAGTCTTCCTGGCGAACCTTCTTCAGCGGCCCTTGAACGGCTTCGGCTTTCGCTTCTCAGCGAAGGCGCGCGCGGCCTCGCCGAAATCCTCCGAAAGATAGAGCTTCTCCGGCGCGCCCATGAACATCACCTCGCGGCTGAGGCGGTCCATGTAGTATCGCCGCATGCGCACGGTCGAGCGCACACTGAGTGGCGGGTTCTTCAGCACCTCGTCGGCCAGCCCACGCGCCAC
>CAYZQZ010000330.1:0-5079 GCA_964480235.1 uncultured Reyranella sp.
GATCACCCGGTCCCCTCGGGCGACCGCGAGATGGCACGGGGCTTTCGCCGTCTGTTGCGCCGCCTCGGCCATGGCGTGGTCGTGCCGGAGCTGAGCCGCGTCACGCCGGGCGTGCCCGCGCCTGACGCGCATCTCTCGCTCGAGCGCCGCGCGCGGGCTCGGGCCGAGCGCCTGATCGCGCGCTGGCATGCCTTGCCCCGTCGCCATCCCGAGCGCTTCGATCTCTGGTTCACCTATCACTGCTGGTACCGCAAACCCGACTGGCTGGGCCCGATCGTCAGCCAAGCGCTCGGCATTCCCTATGTCATCGCCGAGGCGAGCCACGCGCCGCGCCGCGCCTGGGGCCCGACGCGGCTCGGGCATCGCGCCGTCGAGCGCGCGCTGGCGGTCGCCGATCTCGTTGTCACGGTCAATCCGCGCGACCGCGCGGGCGTGCAGGCGCGGCTGCGTCCCGGCGCGCGCCAGATTGCGTTGCCGGCCTTCATCGAAGCGGCGCCCTTCATGCCGGGGAAGCCGCGGACCGCCGCCGAGGTTCCGGTGCTGCTGGCCGTCGGCATGATGCGCACGCGCGACAAGCTCGACTCCTATCGCGTGCTCGCCCAGGCGCTGGGCCGTCTCCAGGATCGGCCGTGGCGGGCCGTCCTGGTCGGCGACGGGCCGGCGCGCGGCGAGATCGAAGCGCTGATGAAGCCGTTCGGAGCGAAGGTGCGCTTCGTGGGCGCCGTCGAGCGCGCGGCGCTGCCCGCGCTCTACGCCGCTGCCGACATATATGTGTGGCCCGCAATCAACGAAGCCTTCGGCATCGCCTTCCTCGAAGCCCAGGCCTCGGGGCTGCCGGTCGTCGCCGGCCGAAGCGGTGGCGTGGCCTCGGTGGTGGCCGACGGCCTCACGGGGCTCCTGACGCCGATCGGCGATGCCGCTTCCTTCGCGGGCGCCGTCGCCCGCCTGCTCGACGATCCGCGCGAGCGCCTGCAGTTCGGCCATGCCGCCACCGCGCGCGTTGCCACCCGGCACGACGATCGCGCCGCCGCGGACGTACTGGGCCAGGCGCTCAGGAGTCTGCGCCGGGGTCCGCGATGACGGCCGTGCCCTTTGCCGTGCTGCGCCATGCCCCGACCGTGTGGAATGGCGAGAAGCGCCTGCAGGGCATGAGCGACACGCCGCTCAGCGCCGACGGCGAAGCGCTCGCCCGGACCTGGCGCCTGCCCGCGCCGGCCGATGCCTGGCGGCGCTTCTGCAGCCCGCTGCAGCGCGCGCGCCGCACCGCCGAACTGCTGCAGCCCGGCGCGCCGGTCACGGTCGATTCGCGACTGCGCGAGATGAGCTTCGGCATCTGGGAAGGTCTGTCGATCGCCGACCTGCGCGCCACCATCGGCGAGCGGTTCATTCAGGCCGAACAGCGCGGCCTCGATTTCGAGCCGCCGGGCGGAGAATCGCCGCGCCAGGTGATGGCCCGCCTCGGCGGCTTCACCGCCGAACTGGCGCGCACCGGCCAGCCCGCCGTGATCGTGGCGCACAAGGCGGTGCTGCGGGCCCTGCTGGCGCTTGCCACCGGCTGGGACATGACCGGCCGTCAGCCGGTGAAGCTCGACTGGCACTGCCTGCACTATTTCAGCGCGGCCCCGGACGGCCGGGTGACGCTCGACCGGCCGAACGTGAGCCTGGCCGCGCGATGAACCCGCGCGTCTTCTTCTGGGTGCAGCATCTGCTCGGCATCGGCCATCTGCGCCGCGCCGCGACTCTCGCCCGCGGACTGGCGCAGGAAGGCTTCGATGTCCTGCTGGTGTCCGGCGGCGCGCCGGTGCCGGGACTCGATCTCGGGCGGGCGCGCCTGGAGCAGCTGCCGCCGCTGCGCGCGCGCGACGAGGGCCTGCGCGAGCTGTCGCGGCTCGACGGCACGCCGCCCGACGAAGCCTTCCTGGCCGCCCGCACCAGGGAGTTGATCGGCCTGCTGCAGGCCGAAGCCCCCGACATCGTGATCACCGAGCAGTTTCCCTTCGGCCGCACCCGCCTGCGCTTCGAATTGCTGCCCCTGCTCGAGGCGGCGAAGAGGCTCCCGAAGCGCCCGCGGATCTTCGCATCGGTGCGCGACGTGCTGCGCGACACCGCGAGTGCCGCCCGGATCGCCGAGACGCTGGAGATCTTCGACACGCATTTCGACGGCGTTCTGGTCCATGCCGATCCCGGCCTGATCACCCTCGACCGCAGCTTTGCCGGCTTCGCGCGCCTGGCCGATCGCGTGCACTACACCGGCTACGTGGCCGAAAGCGATCTCGCGCCCGTGGGATTGAAGGGGGCGGGATCAAAGGGGGCGGGAACGCAAGGGACGGGCGAGGTCGTCGTGTCGGTGGGAGGCGGCGCGGTCGGCGCGCCGTTGTTGCGCGCGGCGCTTGCGGCGCGGCCGCTCACCGCGCTGAAGGACAGGACCTGGCGCCTGTTGCTGGGCGCCAATCTCGATCCGGCGGCGGTCGCCTCCCTGCACGGTGCGGCGTCGGCCGGCGTCATCGTCGAACCGGCCCGCGGCGATTTCGTCACATTGCTCGCGAATGCCACCCTTTCGATCAGCCAGGCGGGCTACAACACGGTGGTGGAAACGCTGAGCTGCGCCGACCGTGCCGTGCTGGTGCCCTTCGCGACCGACCGCGAGACGGAGCAGACGATCCGCGCCCGCGCCGTGGTCGCGCGCGGCGGCGCGCAGATGGTGGCCGGCGATGCCCTCGACGGTCGCTCGCTTGCCGCTGCGGTCGACTGCGCACTGGCCGGCCCCTCGCTGCGCTCGCTGGCCAAGCTCGACGTGAACGGTGTCGCGGCGACGGCGAAGTTTCTGAGGAGGCTGCAGTGATTCCTCCCCATTCATATGGGGAGGTGCCCGCGTCTGACGCGGGCGGAGGGGTCATCGGACACCCCACGCTCGCTCATGACCCCCGAGGCGCATGTGAATGCGCCATGGGCGGCTTAAGACGCCGCCACCTCCCCAGCGGACTGGGGAGGAAAGCTCAATGACCAGCTGGTCCCTCCTCGACGACGAACTCGCGCGCTGGGGCGACGCAGGCAAGGTCGCCGAGCTGTGGTGGCGCGACGACGATGCCGTCGAGGAAACGCCGGCCCTTGATCGCCTGCTGGCGCTGCAGCAGGAAACCGGCGTGCCGCTTGCCCTCGCGGTCGTGCCGGCGCACGCCACGGCCGGGCTCGCGCAGCGTCTTGCCGCGTCGCCCGGCGTTTCGATCCTGCAGCACGGTTACGGCCACGTGAACCATGCGTTCACGGGCGGCAAGAAATGCGAACTCGGGCCGGAGCGGCCCCCCATGGTCGTGCTGGGCGAGCTCGCCACCGGCACGATGGCCCTGGAGCGTCTGTTCGCCGGGCCGGCCTTCGCGGGCCGCCGCCTGCCCGTGCTGGTGCCGCCCTGGAACCGCATCGCGCCCAGCCTGGTGCCGGCGCTGCCCGAGATCGGCTTCGCCGGCTTGTCGACCTACGGCCCCCTCACGAGACGCATGCGGCAGCGGCCCGAGCCGGTGCGCGGGCTGCGACAGATCAACACCCATGTCGACCTGGTCGACTGGAAGGGCGGAGGCGGCTTCGTCGGTGAAAATATCTCGCTCGCCCTCCTTATCGACGCTCTTGCCGCGGCTCGTACAAGGGACGCCACGCCCGTGGGCGTGCTCAGCCATCATCTTGCGATGGACGCGGAGACGTGGGATTTCCTAGGGTCCCTCTGGGGGAGAATTTCAGCCAAGGCGGGCCTCAGAATGTCCGCCGCGCAAGAATTGTTCGCGTCCCGGGAGCCGCGCGTTTGAGTTCTACCGATCTCCGCTATCCGCCCCAGACGCTGTGGGCCGACTATTTGCGTGCCGCGGTCGGCGTGCTGCTGTGCGGCCTGCCGCTGCTGGCGCTCGACGTCAATCGCTGGCTGGCGGTGGTCCTGGGCGCGGGTCTGGCGCTGTTTGCCCTGTTTTTCGTGCGCACCGCGATGCGCCAGCGCACCCGCTTCGTGCTCGGCCCCGACACGCTGTGCGCCGATGGGCCGGCCGGTACAGTAGTCGAATGGAACCGTCTGGACCGGCTGAAGCTCAGCTATTTCTCGACCAAGCGCGACCGGACCGGCGGCTGGATGCAGCTCAGCGTCGGCTCGGCCGGGGCCGGCACCGTGAAGGTCGATTCCGCGCTCGATGGGTTCTACGATATCGTCGAGCGGGCGGCCACGGCCGCCCTGGCGAACGGGGTTGAGCTTACCTTGGCCACGCGGGCCAATCTGAAGTCGATGGGGATTTCTGTGTCAGAGCAGACGGGTTCTCGGGAAGAAGGCGTATGAAGGATCTGCTGCGCGTCGAGAATCTCACCGTCGAGTTCGGGGTGCATGAAGGTATCCTGCGCGCCGTCGACAACGTCTCGTTTTCGATCCCGCCCGGCGGCACGGTCGCCCTGGTGGGCGAATCCGGCTCCGGCAAGTCGGTCTGCAGCCAGGCCATCATGGGGCTGCTGCCGCGCACCGCGCGCATCCCCTCCGGCTCGATCCTGTTCGAGGACCCCCGCGAGCCCGGCAACCCGATCGACATCGCCAAGCTCGACCGCATCGGTCCCGAGATGCGCGCCATCCGCGGCGGCCAGATTTCCATCATCTTCCAGGAGCCGATGACCTCGCTGTCGGCGCTCCACACCGTGGGCGACCAGATCGGCGAGGCGGTCGCGCTGCATGGCGGCGGCGGCACCGGCCTCAGCAACGTCCATTCGCTGGGCGCCCAGATGCAGGAGGCGGCCGAGCATTCGCGCCGGCGCATGGGCCGCGGCGAGATCGACGAGCTGACCGAGAGCATGCTGCGCATGGTCGGCTTCCCCGATCCCAAGCGCGCGCTGCGCACCTATCCGTTCGAGCTGTCGGGCGGTCTGCGCCAGCGCGCCATGATCGCCATGGCCCTGGTCTGCCGGCCCGCGCTGCTGATCGCCGACGAGCCGACCACCGCGCTCGACGTCACCATCCAGGCCCAGATCCTGCGACTGCTACGTCAGCTGCAGGCGGAAGTCGGCATGGGCGTGCTCTTCATCACCCATGACATGGGCGTGGTCGCACAGATCGCCGAT
>CAYZQZ010000331.1:0-5077 GCA_964480235.1 uncultured Reyranella sp.
CTTCTTGGTGCCGTCGCGCAGGCTCATCACGCGGGTCGCCGCACCGAAGATCAACGGTTCGGTGACGGGGAAGTAGTCCGGCGCGGCGAAGTCGTTGTTGAACTTGATGGCGATGTCGCGCGTCAGCTCGAGGTGCTGCTTCTGGTCCTCGCCGACCGGCACGTGCGTGGCCTTGTAGATCAGGATGTCGGCCGCCATCAGCGCCGGGTAGGCGAACAGGCCGAGCGAGACGTTTTCTCGGTCCTTGCCGGCCTTCTCCTTGAACTGCGTCATGCGACTCATCCAGCCCATGCGGGCGACGCAGTTGAATATCCAGGCGAGCTGGGCGTGCTCAGGCACCATCGACTGGTTGAAGACGATCTGCTTCTTGCCGTCGACACCGGCGGCCAGGAACGCCGCCGCGATCTCGCGGGTCTGCGGCACCACCTGCGCTGGATCCTGCCACACCGTGATGGCGTGCATGTCGACCACGCAGTAGAGGCACTCGTAGTCGTTCTGCAGGCGCGCGAAGTTGCGGATCGCGCCGAGATAGTTGCCGAGATGAAGGTTTCCGGTCGGCTGGACGCCCGAGAGGATGCGGCCCTTGAGCCCCTTGGCGGCGTATTGCGCCAGATGCGGATTGGGGGCGGCCGCGGCGGTTGCTGCGTCTGGCATGGATGTGGACTCCGTTGGAGGTCGATGGCGCGGGCTTTTGGACGGCCGCGCACCCCGCCGGTGGAAGGCTGAGGGCGGGCGGGTATCGCCCAGGCGCGCGGCAGAATCAAGCCGTCGGCGTTGACGACCGACCGGCGGCCTGATCCCCTTCGGTTTGCACGCATCTTGCAGGATAGCTGTGGCGTCTTGGGGCGATTTCACCGCTGGATGGGGGCATCCGATGAACGAACGCGAACTGCGTGGACTGATCGGCAAAGTGAAGACGGGCGCATTGCCGCGCCGCGCCTTCGTGCAACGAATGATCGCGGCGGGCCTGACCGCGCCGCTGGCGACCCAGCTGCTGGCGCATGCCGGCGTGGCGATGGCGCAGTCGACTCCGGTCTACAAGCCGACCAAGCGCGGCGGCGGCGGCCTGCTCAAGGTGCTGTGGTGGCAGGGCCCGACCCTGCTCAATCCGCACTTCGCCACCGGTACCAAGGACCAGGACGGCAGCCGCATCTTCTACGAACCGCTGGCGGGCTGGGACGGCAACGGCAACCTCAGGCCTTGCCTCGCCGCGTCGATCCCGGGCCGCGAGGACGGCACGCTCGCCGCCGACGGCAAGTCGGTGATCTGGAAGATCAAGCAGGGCGTGACCTGGCACGACGGCCGGCCGCTCACCGCCGACGATGTGGTCTTTACCTGGGAATACTCGCGCGATCCTGCGACCGCGACCGTGACCAGCGGCTCCTACAAGGACGTGGTCGTCGAGAAGATCGACCAGTACACCGTGGTCGTGAAGTTCCAGCGGCCGACACCGTTCTGGGCCGATACGTTCGTGGCCTCGGCCGGCTCGATCATTCCCAAGCACATCTTCGGCGACTACACCGGCGCCAAGTCTCGCGAGGCGCCGGCCAATCTCGCGCCGGTCGGCACCGGCCCCTACAAGTTCAAGAGCTTCAAGCCGGGCGATCTGGTGAGTGGCGTGATCAACGACAAGTATCACCAGGACAACCGGCCGTACTTCGACGCGATCGAGATGAAGGGCGGCGGCGACGCCGTCTCCGCGGCGCGCGCGGTGCTGCAGACCGGCGAGTACGATTTCGCCTGGAACATGCAGGTCGAGGACGAGATTCTGCTGCGCCTCGAGAAGGACGGCAAAGGCCGCGTCATCATCACCGAGGGCGGCGGCATCGAGCACATCCAGATCAACTTCGCCGACCCCTGGACCGAGGTCGATGGTGAGCGCGCCAGCATCAAGACCAAGCACCCGACGCTTCAGTACCCCGAGGTGCGCCAGGCGCTTTCGCTGCTGGTCGACAAGGATTCGGTGCAGAAATACATCTACGGCCGCACCGGTATCGCTACCGCGAACTTCATCAACAATCCGGAGCGCTTTCGGTCAAAGAACACCAAGTACGAGTTCAGCGTCGACAAGGCGAACGAGATTCTCGACAAGGCCGGCTGGAAGAAGGGATCCGATGGCATCCGCGAGAAGGACGGCAAGAAGCTGAAGTTCGTCTACCAGACCTCGATCAACCAGCCGCGCCAGAAGAACCAGGCGATCGTCAAGCAGGCCTGCCAGAAGGCCGGCATCGACATTGAGGTCAAGGCGGTGACGGCGTCGGTGTTCTTCTCGTCCGACGTGGCGAACCCCGACACCTATCCGCACTTCTATTGCGACCTGCAGATGTACAACAACGGGCCACAGCAGCCCGATCCCGAGGTCTTCCTGCGTCAATTCCTGTCCACCGAGGTGTCGAGCAAGGCCAACAAGTGGCAGGGCCGCAACATCACGCGCTGGACCAGCCCGGAATACGACGAGACTCACAAGGCGGCGCAGGCCGAACTCGACCCGGTCAAGCGCGCCGCGCTGCTGATCAAGTGCAACGACCTGGCGATCAACAACAACGTCGTGATCCCGGTGGTCGCCCGCCCGCTCGCCACCGCGGTCAAGAGCAAGCTGGTCGTCGAATTGACCGGTTGGGACAACAATACCTGGGACCTGCCGAACTGGTATCGCGACGCCTGACGGCCGCCTTGTCCTGCACTTGAGGTCATGCGACTAGTCGGAAATGTCCGACCTGCCGCCGATCGAATTCGCCTTTCCCGAGCTGCGCAAATGGGAAAAGGGCGCCGCGCCCTACGTCCACGTGCTCGAGAGCGGCAAGCCGGGGCCGACCGTCATGGTGGCCTCGCTGACGCACGGCAACGAGGTCTCCGGCGCCGTGGTGGTCGATGCCCTGCTCTCGGCCGGTCTCAAGCCGCGCAACGGCACGCTGATCTTCTCGTTCAACAACATAGATGCCTACCACTCGTTCGATCCGCGCACGCCGTTCAAGTCGCGCATGGTCGACGAGGATTTCAACCGCACGTGGGGCCGGCTCGACCAGCCCGCGACCACGGTCGAAACTCGCCGCGCCCAGGTGCTGCGACCGTTCGTCGAGCGCGCCGACCTGCTGCTCGACCTGCACTCCATGCACGACGACGGTGTGCCGCTGATGCTGGCGGGACCGCTCGACAAGGGCATCGAGCTTGCCAGGAAGGTCGGCACTCCGGTCGACATCATCGCCGACGCGGGTCACGCGGCCGGCATGCGTATGCGCGACTATGGCGGCTTCGGCGATCCGAAGAGCGCCAAGAACGCGCTGCTCATCGAAACGGGACAGCACTGGCGTGCCTCGTCGGTCGTCGTGGCCAAGGACGTAACCGCGCGCTTCCTGGCCGTGACCGGCGTGGTCGAGGCAGGCGATCTGCCGGCCGACTGGAAGCAGACGCCGGCGGCGCCGCAGCGCGTGGTGCGCGTGACGCACGCCGTCGCCACCAAGCGCGGCAATTTCCGCCCGGCGCGGAAATTCGAGGGTCAGGAGATCATTGCCAAGGCGGGCAGCTTGCTGGGCCATGACGATGATGAGCCGGTGACCACGCCCTACGACAATTGCGTGCTGGTGATGCCGTCGTCGAACCGGCCGTTGCGCGCCGGCGTTACGGTTGTTCGTCTGGGCCGGCTGGTCTGACGCCGGGCTGGCGGCGCATCACGAAGCGCAGCTCCGAGAAATTGACGATACGCAGGGCGGCGCCCAGCAGGCCGTAGGCCAGCACGCCGACGACGCACACGGCGGCAAGTCCGATGAACCCGCCCAGGTCCGAGTGCGCCATCATCGGCCGCAACAGCAGCAAGGCGAGCCACAGCGCCACGCCCATGCCGACGGTCGCCGCAACCATGCGGGCCGCGCGCGACACCAATCGACTGTCGGGCTCGAGATGGCCGCGGTGGAGGAGGATGGCGCCCAGCACTCCCGCGTTCAGCCATCCAGCCAGCGAGGAGGCGAGCGCGATGCCGACCTGGTGCAGGCTGGAGAAGAACAGGAACAGCGCATTCAGCGCGATGTTGAAGCTGATGGCGGCAATCGCGACATAGAGCGGCGTACGCGTGTCTTCGCGCGCGAAGAAGCCCGGTGTCAGCGCCTTGACCACGACGAAGGCCGGCAGGCCGACGGCCAGCGCCGCCAGTGCCGAGGCGGTACGCAGGGTATCGTCGGCGTGGAACTGGCCGCGTTCGAACAGCACGCGGATCATTGGCTCGGCGAGCTGCCACAATGCCAGGGCAGCCGGCAGGCTGAACAGCAGGCCGAACTCGATGGCGCGGTTCTGATTGGCCATCGCGGCCGTGTCCTCGCCCGCACGCAACTGACGCGCCAGCAGCGGCAGCAGCGCGGTGCCGATGGCAATGCCGACCACACCGAGCGGCAGCTGGGCGAGACGATCGGCGTAATAGAGCGCCGAGATCGTGCCGATCGGCATCAGTGACGCCCACACGACGTCGAGCATGACGCTGATGGTCTGCACGCCTCCGCCGATCGCCACCGGTGTCGCAAGCTTGATCAACCGCGCCACCCGTTCGGTCCAGCGTGGTCGCACCAGCTTCATGCCGACCCCGTCGCGCGCGCAGGAGGCGAGCAGCCAGACCCATTGCAAGAGGCCCGCGACCGCGACGCCGATCGAGGCCGCATAGCCGCCATTGGGCAGGAACGGCGCGAGTCCCAGCACGGCGCCGATCAGCGCCACGTTCAGCAGTACCGGCGTCACCGCAACTTCAGCAAAGCGCTCGATGCCGTTCAGCACGCCACCGTAGAGCGACGCGAGCGAGATGAAGATCAGATAGGGAAAGGCGATGCGGCTGAACTCGACGGCGAGATCGAAGGTCCCGGGGTCGGCGCGCAGCCCGGGCGCCAGCAACGACAGTACCCAGGGCATCGCCGCGATCAGGACGATCGAGAAGGGCACCAGCACCAGCACGAGACCGGCATGGGCCTGGCGCGCGAAGGCAAGAGCGGCCTCGCGGCCGCCACCCTGCAGCTCGCGCGCGAACAGCGGCACGAAGGCCGCCGAAAAGGCGCCTTCCGCGAACAGGCGGCGAAAGAAGTTGGGCAGCTTGAACGCC
>CAYZQZ010000332.1:0-5072 GCA_964480235.1 uncultured Reyranella sp.
CCAGGTTGCCGAGCAGATCCATGTCACCACACTCCGCTGATGACCGAGATATTCATGCTCAGCCCGACCTTGAAGACGAGAACGCAGAGGATCGTCAGTACCGCGATGTTGCCGAGCACTTCCTTCAGCTTGAACTCTTCACCGCCCGCAGAGGCGATGAGGATCAGCGCCACCAGAGCGGGGAAGAGGCCCAAGCGCTCGAACAGTGCCGCGAAGACGAAGATGCCGATCGTCACCATCGTGATCGGCTTCCACTTGGGCGCCTCGACCGGCTCGCCGCCGGTCACCAGGGCGACCACCGCGATGATCAGGCCCAGGAACATCATGATGTAGGCCAGCATGTGCGGCACGTAGCCGGGCCCCATGCGGACCGTCGTGCCCATGGCAAGATTGCGCCCGAAATAGAGGGCCACCAGTCCGAAGGCGATAAACATCAGCCCGGACAAAAAGTCCTTACTTAGGAATCGGTTCAACGATGCCTCCCCAACGCCAGCCCGTGATCCAGATTTTGGGCCCGGAACTCCGGGCCGTAACCAGCGCCAATAAACACGATTCGGTGGTTTAGCCCAAGAGCCAAGTTTCACAATCGCAACAGCAGTCTCAGCGCAATGGCGCCGAGACAAAGGGCAAACAGCCGACGCAGCAGCGGAAGCGGCGCCCTGGCCGACCATCGGGCTGCCATCGGCGCGACAAAGAGCGCCGGCAATGAGAGGGTCGAAACGCAGAACAGGGCGACCTCGCCGACGGCGTCGATCGGCCGCCCGGGTAGTATCGTGCCGGATACCAGAAAGGATGCCGCAGCGGGCAGGGCGACAACGATATTGAACAGTGCACCGGCCCCTATGGCGCGATGTATCGGAAAGGAGAACAACGACAGGACCGGCGTGCTGAGCGTGCCGCCGCCCACGGCCACGGCGGCCGACAAGGTACCGACCAGTCCGGGAGCCAGATGCCCTGCAAAGCCCGTCGGCTGACGATGCGAAAGCACGTATTGCGGGCCCATCATCATCTTTATGGCCAGGGCCGCGGCCACACAGGCGAATAGCATCGTCAGGAGGCGTGCCGGGGCGAGCGGACCCAGCACGATGCCGATGCAGGTGCCGACCCCCAGCGCCGGCAGCCAGAGGCGTACCAGGGCCCTGTCGATGGTGCCGCCGCGCCAGTGCGCATGGGCCGAGATCAGCGAGGTCAGCAGGATGCTGGCCTGGGCAGTACCGAGAGCGACAGGGAGGACGAGCGGTTCGGCAACACCGGAGAGCGGCAGGATCTCGATCAGCACGGGAACTGCGATCACGCCGCCGCCCACGCCCAACAGACCGCCGAGCACGCCAATCAAGACCCCAGTCCCCAGCAGGAGAAGGCAGACTGTCGGGGAATAGGTCGAAATCAGCTCTGACACGTCTGCTCGGACCGCGGTCCGCTCCTGTCTCGCTTATTGCATGGCCGGAAACGGACGAGCAAACTCCCGGCCAATGTGAACGGCCGTTCAGGGGCTTCAGGGTGGCAAGAAAAGGCGTGGACTATGTCGGCACGATGCCGGTGCAGGAGAAGCATCGCTTCGATGAGAAGTCGCTCGAACGGTTCATGGCCGCGAATGTGCCGGGCTTTACCGTCCCGGTGACGGTCGAGCAGTTCAAGGGTGGCCAGTCGAACCCGACCTATCGTCTGACCGACGGGGCGGGGCGCCGTTACGTGCTGCGCCGCAAGCCCCCAGGGAAGCTGCTGCCGTCGGCGCACGCGGTCGACCGGGAGTTCCGCGTGATTTCTGCGCTGAATAAGACCGATGTGCCGACGCCCCGCGCCTATGCGCTGTGCGAGGACGACAGTGTGGTTGGGACCGCCTTCTACATCATGGAGTTCTGCGACGGGCGCGTGCTGTGGGATCCATTGCTGCCCGAAGTCCCGAAGGAAGGCCGACTCCCGATCTACAAGGCCAAATTCGACGTGCTCGCCCGTCTCCATGCCGTCGACTACGTCGCCCTCGGTCTCGCCGATTTCGGGCGGCCGGGCAGCTACGTGGCGCGCCAGATCTCGCGCTGGGGTAAACAGTACAAGGCCTCGGAGACCGAGAGCATCGAGGCCATGGACAAGCTGCTCGAATGGCTGCCCGCGCACCTGCCGCAGAATGACGAGACGGTGCTGGTTCATGGCGACTATCGCCTCGACAACATGGTCTATCACGCGAGCGAGCCGCGCGTGTTGGGCGTGATCGACTGGGAGATTTCCACCCTGGGCGATCCGCTGGCGGAGCTTTCCTATCTCTGCATGTTGTGGCGCACGCCGAAGGATTGGGGGGGGCTGCAAGGTCACGATCTCGCCGCCCTCGGGCTGCCGACGGAACGCGAGATGGTCGAATATTACTGCTCACTGTCCAAAAGGCCGGTGCCCGACCAGCCGCTGTGGGAGTTTTATATGGCCTACAACCTCTTCCGCGTGTCGTGCATCCGGCAGGGCGTGTATGCCCGCGCGCTCGACGGCACGGCATCGAACGTGCGCGCTGCCGAATCGGGCAAGCTGGTGCGGCCGGCCGCCGAACTCGGCTGGAAGCTCGTGCAGGGAATCGCCGGAGCGGCCTCATGAGCAAACGCAAGATCACCAAGTCCGCCGCCGAGGCGCCGCCGCCCGCGGAACGCGAGGCGCGGCCGCCCGTCGAGGCGATTCGCGCCGCCGCCTTCGCCCAGTTCGCCGAACGCGGCTACCCGGTGGTGACCGTTCGCGACATCATGAAGGCCTGTGGCCTCACGCAGGGCGCGCTCTACAATCACTTCAAGTCCAAGGACGAGCTGCTGCACGACATCATCGCTTCGACCCAGGCCGAGCTCGAGCGGCTGTGTCAGCAGGCGGTGAACGGCGCCGGCGACGATCCGCGCGCCAAGCTGGCCGCCTTCGTGCGTGTCTACGTCATGCGCCACTGCCGGCTCAGGGTCGAGGCGCTGGTCGCCAACCGCGAGATCAGCTGGCTCGACGCCGACCGGGTACGCGACATCAGGCGCAGCCGGCGCGCCATCCGTGACATTCTCGTGGCCGTACTGGCGCAGGGCATGGAGCGTGGTGTATTCGATCCGCCTCTGGTCGACGGCCGGCGCGATCTCAAGGCGGTTGCCATGGCGTTGCTCGACCAGTGCACGCACGTGTCGATGTGGTACGTGCCTGGCCGTGGCATGGGCGAGGAGCAGATGGCCAAGCTTTACATGGAAATGGCCCAGCGCTCGGTCGGCGCGAAGCCGCTTTAGTCACGGCCGGAACAAGCAGCGTGCCCTGGCGCATCGCGCTCACACTCGTCGCCGCTTGCCTGGCAACGGCATGCGCTTCATCGGAGGCACCACCGGCGACCGTCGCCTCCGCTCCGTCGACCTCCGATGCCTCTATCCCCGCGGCGCGCTGGCGCGCCGTCCTGATCGCAGGGGACAGCAGCAGCCCGGCCTTCAACAACGGCGTCGAAACGATGCGCGATCGTTTGCAGTCGGAGGGCGTGCGCGACATCCGCGTCCTTGCGGCCGATCCGGCGAACCTCGCCGGCGGGCAGGTCGCGAGTGTGCCCAACGTACGCCGGGCCCTTCAGTCTCTGGGGGCGCAACCTCCGGGCGGCGGCGCCTGCTTCGCCTTCCTCACCAGTCACGGCGAGCAGAGCGGCGTGTTCCTGCGCGCCAGCCGGACCGTGCTGTCGCCCGCGTCACTGGAATTGGCGCTCGACTCCGGATGCGGCTCGCTGCCCACGGTATTGATCGTCTCTGCCTGCCACAGCGGGGCGTTCCTCACGGCGCAGAGCCAGAAGCCCAACCGGATCATCCTCACCGCGGCCGCCACCGAGCGCACGAGCTTCGGCTGCGGCGCAAATGACGAATACACCAACTTCGACCGCTGCCTGTTGCAGAGCCTCGATGGTGCCGTCACGTGGCGCGAACTCGCCGCTACCACGCGCTTGTGCGTCGAGGCGAGCGAGCGGCGCCTCAACGTGCGACAGGCGTCGCTGCCTCAGGTCTTCGTCGGCGCGTCGGTCGCAAGTCTCAGATTGCCAGGACGCTGAGTGCGTTAGCCGATCACGGCGACAAAATCGCAGGTGACATGATTGGTGGCGTTGGCCGGCAGCGACAGCGTGCGACGCGCCGGACGCGATGTCTCGTCGGGAAACATTGCCGTCCACGGACCGTTCAGCATCTTCCGGCCGACCGCCGGATCCTTGACCCAGAAATTTACCTTAAGGATGTCGTCGACCGTTCCACCGGCGGCTTCGACGCACGCCTTGATGTGCTTGAAGATGTTGGCGATCTGCGCCTCGGCGTCGGGCGGCATGGTATGGGATTCGGGATCTCGGCCGCTGATGATGCTCGACATCAGGATGTTGCCGATCATGCTGGCGTTGGGAATCGGGTTCTCGTGCTTGAAGCCCGCCCATTGAATGCTTTTGCGCTTGGCCATGGTTTCCTCCGCTCCTTCTCGGATAGCATGGCGCCCAACGGGAGGAAACGATGGCGCTCGTGAACTATGAGCAGGACGGCGGGGTGGTCACACTCACCCTGAACCGTCCAGAGAAACTGAATGCCTTCAGCGACGAGCTGGTGGGCGCATTGGGCGATGCATTGCACCGCTTCGATGCCGACGAGACCGCGCACATCGCGATCCTGTGCGGCACCGGCCGTGCCTTCTCGAGCGGGGCCGATGTTCAGCAGCGCCAGCTCCGGAGCCGCGAGGAGTTCCTGAAACTCGGCGGCCCCCAGGGGCGGGGAACGCATTCCTCCGATCTGCTGACGAAGGCCGTGAACTGGAAGCCGGTGATCGCCGCCGCGCATGGCTATGTGCTCGGACTTTCGGTCGGCATCGTGCTCGAGTGCGACCTGATCGTCGCCGAAGAGGGCACCAGGTTCCAGATCACCGAGACCTCGCGGGGGCTCGGTGCCGGTAAGTACTGGGCGTTGATGCACTATCGTGGCGGCGGCGCCTTCACCATGGAAGCCGCGTTGACCGGCCGCTTCTTCACCGCCGAGGAGGCATTCAAGGCCAACCTGATCAATCGGGTTGCGCCGAAGGGCCAATACCTCCAGGTGGCGCGTGGGCTGGCCGACGAGGTGCTG
>CAYZQZ010000333.1:0-5061 GCA_964480235.1 uncultured Reyranella sp.
GCTTGCAGCGGCGGCCGCTGCATGGTGGCGCCGCCGATCACGGCGGATTGCGCGTGTGCGCCGGCGGAGAAGCCGGTCGACGCCAGCAACGCGAGGGGCAGGGAGAGAGTGATGACTCTACGCTTCATTCTGTACTCCTGTGATGGTTCTTTCGAACGCCCACGAGGAAGCTCGGTCATTGCGGCCACTTTTGGGCCAGAGTGTTCAGGCTACCTGCAAGTGCGCCAAACAAGTGCGCGAAGAATGTATTTTTCGGCTCGTCAGCCGATGGCGACGCCGATGGCGATCGGATGCAGCCACCACATTGCTGCATAAGCCCCGCTGCCGACGATCAGCGCGATCGCATCGCCGATGGTCGCGCCGCTTGCGGGTGCACCTGCGTCACCGCGTCGCTTGAGCGAGATGCGGTCGTAGACCGCCCAGGCAAGGAAGCCGCCGAACAGCAGGATCGACCCCAAGTCGCCGTTAACCAGCAGATGCGCCAGCGCCCACGCCTTGACGCCGACCAGCATGGGATGGCGCAGGCTCGCCTTGATCTTGCCAAGCGGAGTGTAGGCGGCGGCGAGCGAGACGAACGAGAACCACATCAGTACGAGGGCGACCGCGTGAAGCGCAGCCGGCGGATCCCAGACCGCGATGTAACCCGAGTGGCGGTAGCGACCGAAGCCCATGACGATCAGCACGATGCCGGCCGCGGAGATCAGCGAGTAGAGGCCCTTGTAGGGACCTTCGCCCAGCCGCGTGAGCGCCCGTTGGCGCAGGGCGCGCAAGGTCGTGAACGTGTGAGCGCCGAGGAAGAGCGCAAGGCCGAGGATCAGGAGCGTCATGGTCGCATCCTATCACGGCGCCATGAACCCGGGCGGAGCGATTGGGGCTGGCGTTCAGCCCTTGAAGATGCCCATCCACAGCAGCGCCACGCCCACCACACCGCTCGCCAGGATCGGCCAGGCGGGATTGATCTTGGTGCGCAGCAGTAGCAAGAAGACGACGACCGCGATGACCGCTGTCGGCACGTCCTTGATCGCGCCCTTGCCCATGATCAGGCCGCCGGCCAGCACCAGGCCGACTGAAACCGAGCCCAGCCCGTGCTGAACGGCGGACCGCCAGCGCCAGCTCTGCAGGCGGCCCCACAGGCGGCCGGTGGCGAAGGTGAGCAGCGACGTCGGCAGGAGAAAGCAGAGGAGAGCGACCAGGGCGCCGAGCGGTCCCGCCACGAACATGCCGACCGACGCCACCATCATCATGTTGGGGCCGGGCGCGAGCTGACCGATCGAATAGAAATGCAGCAACTCTGGGAAGGTCAGCCAGTGGTGGGTGTCGACGGTGAGCGACTTCAGGGCCGGGAAGGCCGCCATCCCGCCGCCCACCGTGAGCAGCGATAGGTAACCGAAGACCTCGGCAAGCTCGGCGAGCTTTTCCATCATGGCGCGCCGTCCTTGCCGCTACCTTGGCCGCCGGCTCGGTCGGCCGACCCGGCGTCCGGTCTGTCACGCGGACGGTTCCACCAGATGGCGATCACGCCGAAAGCCAGCAGCGCATACAGCACAGGCACGTGGAAGAGGAACACTGCGGCGGCGGTGAGTCCGGCAAAGACGTAGTCGGTGTAGGTCGTCAGCGCCTTGGCGCCGACCTGCACCAGGACCGACATCACCAGTCCGACGGCGGCCGCGGCGATGGCGTGCAGGGCGGCGGTTATCGGCGGCGCGTCGGCCTGCAGGCCGTAGGCGGCGCCTGCCGCCGACATCAACAGCGCGCCGGGCAGGCACATGCCAAGAGTCGCGGCCAGCGCGCCCCAGCCGCCGCGCAGCCGGTCGCCGACCAGGATCGACATGTTGACGGCGTTGAGGCCGGGCATGGTCTGGCTGATCGACAGCAATTCGACGAAGGCCACGTCATCGAGCCAGGCGCGCTTGCCGACCAGGGTCGCGCGCAGATAGGCCACCACGCCGCCACCGATGCTGGTCGTTCCGAGCATCAGGAATGTGCCGAACAGGCTCGCGATAGAAGGGCTCGGCCCGGCCGCCTCGCCGGCGGTTCCGGCGGCGGGATCACTCATGGCTTTGCGGCGGGTTGCCCTTCAGCCGATAGACCGCGCCGGTCTTGGTCGTGGTAAGTGCCAGCCAGTCCTCGGCGACGTGCTGCAGCAGCACGAAGAAGCGTTCGCACAGGGCCAGCGCCTTGGGCGATATGTGGTCGCCTTTCTTGATGCGGATCTGGAAGGCGAATTCGCCGACGAACGGCCGGTGGTCGCCGCGGCCGCGCCACAGCGCGAGGTTGGCATTTGCCGAGGCGCCGTGGCCAAAGTCGAGCAGACAGATGTCTTCCAGCAACTCCTCGACGATCGTCTGGTTGACCAGCGCGATCTCGTCGGCGTCCTCGCAGTCGATGACCTTGAGCGGAGGAAAGAGATCGCCAAGGTCACCCAGGGACATGTGGCCGAGCGACGCCATCACCATGCGCTGCGCCTCGGGAGCCTGGCTCAGGCCGAACTCGACATTGTGCGACATCAGCCGGCGCATGCTGCCAACCTTGTCGCTCACCGGCAGCATCTCGACCTTGTACTTGATCTTGTACTTGCCGGCGATGTTGGGCCGCACGTCGATCGCGGCGGCATGGGCGGGGTCGGGATGGCGGAACTTGAAGACGATTTCCGGGTCGGCGATCGGAAACCCATCCTCGTAGGCGATGCGCCGGCGCACGATGAAGGCGTTGTTGTAGAGGTGGAAGTGCTGGGTATCGAGGAACAGCACCTCGCGCACCTCCGGCCGGGTTCGCCCGCTGGTCGGATGGTGATAGCCGACGCCGAGCGGTTCGGCGGCGCGCTTCACCAGATGGGCGAAGTCCTTGAAGACCTGGGTCGAGGTGAACCGGTCCGGCTTGAGAATGAGCTTGCACTGGAGATAGCCGACTTCGTCGAAGGGGCTGCCGTCGGCATAGGTGCCCTGCTGGCGATCGTTCATCCAGGCGAGCAGCGTGCCGTCCGCTGCGTCTGCTTTCATACTCGGTTCTCCCTCGCGGCGACCTTAGTATCGCGGGGCTGCGTGGAGCAAGCCCGGGGCTAGTTGGACTTGACGCCGAAGCGGGCGAACTCCTCGGCGATGCCTGGCACCTGGTCCAGGGCGGCGGTCATGTCCGCCTGACCGCCCGCCTTTTCGCCCTTCCGCTGCCGGGCGACGCCGCGGCCGAACAGCGAATAGGGCCGGCCGGGCTGCAGGCCGAGGGCGGCGTCGTAGTCGGCGATCGAGGCATCGAGCATGCCGAGCTTGAGATAGGTGAAGCCGCGGCTGTCGTAGGCGTACTGGTTGTCGGGATCGAGCCGCAGCGCCTCGTTGCAGTCCTTAAGTGCTTCCTGGAGCCGGTCCGTGATGGCGTAGAGGTAGCAGCGCGAATTGAAGGCCTGGGAAAAAGCGGGGCGCAGCTTGATCGCCTCGCCGTAGTCCTTGAGCGCCTGATCGGGATTGCCCAGCCGGCGGCTCGCGATGCCGCGGGAGAGGTAGGCAGCGGCGATTTCGTCCCTGGACTCGCGATTCTGGGCGATGACGGCCGTGCAGCCCTGGACGGCCAATTCGCTCGACGGCGCGCTTCCGAGGCACCACCGGCGCTGCTGGGCGTAGTCCTGCGCCCGTACGGGCCAGGCGAGCAGGAGGAGGATGGTCGCCGAGGCGGCGCCTTTGAACGGCATGCACATTCCTCAGCGGCTGTTCCGGCGCGCCCAGTCCTGCAGGTAGCGGAGACAGAAGGCGAGATCGACGACGTCGACGTAGCGCCGCCCGATGTCGCGCAGATTATCCCGGTGCGGCTGTTCCTCGATGTCACCGACGCAGTCCTCCGGGACCAACGTCCGGTAGCGCAGGCTGAAACTGTCGAGCGCGGTGCCGCGGATGCAGCCCGACGTGTTGCAACCGGTGACGATCACCGTGTCGACCCGTTCCTTGGTGAAATAGTTGGCGACGCCGGTCTCGAAGAAGATCGACGGTCCCTTCTTTGTGACCAGCAGGTCGTACGCGGGATCGT
This sequence comes from uncultured Reyranella sp., assembly GCA_964480235.1. GTDB lineage: Bacteria > Pseudomonadota > Alphaproteobacteria > Reyranellales > Reyranellaceae > Reyranella. Next base: position 4,015 of record CAYZQZ010000333.1, read on the forward strand.
AGATGCGCGGATCGAGCTTTGTGCTGGGATGACTGTGCAGGAAAGTCTCGCGCACCGCGGTGATCTTCCAGTAAGGCATTTCCCGCTCGTTGAGGTAGGCGGTATTGCACACCGCTACCGGCACGCCGGCCGAGCGCGCGACCTTGAGCAACTTTTCGGTATTCTCGACCGCGCGCGCCACCAGTGGTGCGCCGCCCAGCGGGTATTGCGGGTCGGTAAAACCCAGCTGAAAGTCGACGACCACGATTCCGGGCTTCTCGCCGGTGCCCACCGGAATGGCGCCGTAGCTGCGGCGCTGATAGTCATCGCTCATCGCACTCCCGATCTGCCGGCCTACTGTCGCTGGCTGGTTTTGACGTCGACCTGGTCGGCGCGGCCGAACGTGTCGACCTTGCCGTCGGTGTAACAGATGTAATAGCGGTCCGACACGCTCCACGGCGTGCGGCTCCAGAAGTCCTTCGCCACGGTGTAAACGGAGCAGCTGCGACCGGGCGAATGGGTCGAGCTCTCGGGTTGGCCCATGACCGCGATGACCTCGTCCTGGCTCATGCCGGCATGGACCTTTTCCAGGCGGGAATTGTGGACGCAGCCGCCGGTGACGGTTGCGACGGCGACCAGGAGTGCCAAGGTGGCGCGCTTCATGACGTACCCTCTGCGCAACGGCTGCAACGATAAGCCAGAGTTGGCCTGACCGACAACTTTCCTCGCCTGTCTCCGAGGCGCCGCGGCTGGCGTGCGGACGGGGGATGCGCTACCTCCGCTGCATGCAATCCGCGAACCGTTTCCAGCCGCCCGGCCTCGGCGCCAGCCTGAGCGCCCACACCTCGGTGGGCCTGCCCGACACCGCAATTGTCGACGTGGCCATGACGGTGTTCGGCGACCGCGATGTCGTTCCGCTGTGGTTCGGCGAGAGCGACCTCGTCACGCCTGACTTCGTGCGTGAGGCTGCGGCACAGGGCCTGCGTGAGGGTGAGACATTCTACACTTGGCAGCGCGGCACACCGGAGCTGCGCGCGGCTCTGTCGGCCTATACCGAGCGGCTTTATC
>CAYZQZ010000334.1:0-5059 GCA_964480235.1 uncultured Reyranella sp.
ACGCTGCCCGCGAGCCCGAGATCACCGATCTGGCCGAGTGCCTGGTCAAGATGGGTGTGCCGGTGACCGGCATCGGCACCGAGACGCTCACGATCGAGGGCGTCGAGCAGCTCAGGCCCGCGACCCATTCGGTCGTTCCCGACCGCATCGAGACCGGCACCTATGCGATGGCGATTGCCATGACGTCCGGCGACGTCGAACTGGTGGGCGGCCGGCTCGAGCTGATGGAGGCGGCGGCGCAGAGCCTGCGGGCGGCCGGCGTGGTCTTGGAAAAGACCAATCGCGGCTTCCGGGTGACCCGCGCGAACGGTCTGCACGGCGTCGATGTCATGACCGAGCCCTACCCGGGTTTTCCGACCGACCTGCAGGCCCAGATGATGGCGCTGATGACCCGCGCGGAGGGTGCCTCGATGATCACCGAGACGATCTTCGAGAGCCGCTTCATGCACGTACCGGAACTGGCGCGGATGGGCGCAAACGTCACCATTCACCACGAATCGGCCCTGGTACGCGGCGTGTCGAAGCTGCGCGGCGCCGAGGTGATGGCGACCGATCTGCGCGCCTCGGTGTCGCTCGCGATCGCGGGCCTCGCGGCCGAGGGCGACACGACCCTGCATCGCGTCTATCACCTCGATCGCGGCTACGAGCGGCTCGAGGAGAAGCTCGCCGCCTGCGGTGCGGAAATCGAACGCCTCAAGGGCTGAACGCGCGGCCATGACTGCCGCGTGACGCGCAAAATCCGAATTTGTCGGCAGATATGCATTTACGCGCGTTGCTGACAGGAGTCTCCGTCACTTAAGCGTCGAAGGGATCGGAGTTTCCGGTGTCTCGACCGCCAGTTATCGACGCGTTCTTCGACGAAGCGACATATTCAGTCACTTATCTGGTGAGTGATCCGGTAAGCGGCCGGGCCGCGATCATCGATCCGGTGCTCGACTACGATCATCGCGCCGGCAGCCTGTCGACCACATCTTCGGATTGGGTGATGGCCAGGGCGGCGGAGCGGGGCTTCAGGGTCGACTGGGTGCTCGAGACGCACGCCCATTCCGAACACCTCACCGCGGCGCCCCACATCAAGGCGCAGACCGGCGCCCAGGTGGTGATCGGCGAACATATCGGCGACGTGCAGACGGCCTATGCGCGTCTGTTCGGCGCCGTCGACGTGAGCGGCGAGGGCAGCGAGTTCGACCGGCTGGTCAGGGACGGCGAACGGCTGAAGCTGGGCGGGCTCGACATCGAAATCATGCACCTGCCCGGCCACAGTCCGGCCGATGTCGCATATCGCATCGAGGACGCGGTGTTCGTCGGCAAGACGATCTTCATGCCCGACCACGGCACGGCCCGCACCGACTTGCCTGGCGGGGACCCGGTGCAGCTCTACCAGTCGATCCGCCGGCTGCTCGCCCTACCGTCCGCGACCCGGCTGTTCATGGGCCACGACTACACCGCGCCCGGCCGCAATCGCTATGCCTGGGAGACCACGGTCGGCGAACAACGCAAACGCAACATCCATGTCCGCGACGGAGTCAGCGAGGCCGAGTTCGTGGCGATGCGCCGTCGGCGCGACGAGACCCTGCCGGCGCCGGCCCTGATGCTGCCGGCAATGCAGGTCAATATCCGGGGCGGCAACCTGCCGCCGGCCGACGACGGCGGCGCGGTCTATCTGCGCATTCCAGTGAGGTTTGCCTAGCGGCGCTGGCCGGTCTTCAGGCGATCAGGGACATCACGCCGCGTGCACTGACATAGAGGCCGGCAGCGATCACGAATCCGGCGAAGATTTGAGTCAGCAGTCGGCGGTTGCCGGCGAGCAGCGTGTTCAGACGCGTGCCTGCCATAGCGCCCGCGCTGCCCCCGGCGATCAGCAGAAAGGCGAGTTGCCAGTCGACCAGGCCGGACCAGGCGTAGCTCGACGCCGAGGCCAGTCCGAACGCCATGACCGCGATGAGGGAGGCGCCGGTTGCCTCCTTGAGGTCCATGTCGGCCGCCAGCATCAGCCCCGGCACGATCAGGAATCCGCCGCCGATACCGAAAAAGCCCGAGAGCAGCCCCACCGCGCCGCCGAGCACGGCCAGCCGCGGCAGCAGGCGCGCGGCCGTGGCACGCGACAGCCAGGGCGAGTCGTGGCCGGCTTGCGGCCTGGGCCGAAGCATCAGGACACCGACCAGCACCATGATCAGGCCGAACAGGGCGAGCAGCTTCTGCCCGTCCATCGCCTTGCCGACGGCCGCACCGATCAGGGCGCCACCGACGCCGGCCACGCTGAACACTGCCGCGCAAGGCCAGCGGACCCTCGTGCGACGTGCGTGCATGCCCAGGCTCGCCGCGGCGTTGATCGCGACGGCGACCGCCGCCGTGCCGATCGCGACATGCGGGGAGCCGACACCGACCGCGTAGATTAGCAGCGGCACGGCCAGGATCGAGCCGCCGCCGCCGATCAGGCCGAGCACCAGGCCGATCAGGCCGCCGGAACCCAGGGCTAATCCGGCGGTGAGGCCGGCGGGCAGGGCGGCGAACATCAGGCGACGGCCGCAGTCGGCGCGCGGCGGTTCCACGGCATGATGGCCAGGATCTTGGCCATGCCGCACCAGCCGCTGATGCCGGCGAACATCAGGCCGGCGCCCACGAAGGCGCTCAGCCCATAGAAGGCGGGAGCCACCCAGGTACCGAGGATGACGCCGAGCAACACCAGGCTGCCTGCGGTGATCTGCACCTGGCGCATGATTTCGATTGGCTGCCGGGCATCGACGGCGACCGGCAGGCCGGCCTTCTTCCAGGCATCGATGCCGCCTTCGAGAACGTAGGCCTCGCAGCCGGCGGCCGAAGCCAGGCGCTGGGCGTTGGCAGCCGTGCGCGCGCCTGAGCGGCAGTGGAACACGACAGCCTTCGCGCCGCCGGTCGGGACGTTCGTCAGTCCGCCAACGGGAAGGTTGCGAGCGCCGGGAATGCGCTGGCGCGCATGTTCGTCGGGCTCGCGGATGTCGACGAGCACGGCGCCGTCGTCGATCAGACGCTTGGCGCGGACGGGATCGATGGTCTGCAGGGTCATGGTCGGTCCTTTCACTGGCAGTAGAGGCGGTGGAGGGTGGCGAACAGTGTCTCCACCCGGGGATCGGCGATGCGGTACCAGAGGCTCTGGCCGTCGCGGCGGAAGGCGACGATGCCTTCTTCGCGCATGCGGGCGAGGTGCTGGGACAGCGCGGACTGCGACAGTCCGACCTCCTCGACGAGCGTACCGACGGTGGCTTCGCCGACCTCGACCAGCTTGCATAGGATCAGCAGCCGGCGGTCGTTGGCGAGTGCGCCGAGCAGTCCGGCGACCTGGCCGGCCTTGGCCTGCATGGCTTTCGGGTCGAGGCGTACGGCGGATCTGGGGGCGGAACGGGCGGTTCGTGTCTTCATGTCGCAGCCTGTATATTAGACATTACTAAATTAGGTATAACTAATATATACGTCAAGTCCCAATCGGAGAGACCCCATGACGGCAGTGCCGGCGATCGAAGCCTTTTTTGACGAAGCCACCTTCACCGTGACCTATCTGGTCAGCGACCCTTCGACGGGGCGGGCCGCCATCGTCGACCCGGTGCTCGACTACGACCACCGCGCCGGAAAGATCGCGACGCGCTCGGCCGATGCCGTTCTCGCCAGGGCGGCGGAGAAGGGGCTCGTCGTCGATTGGGTGCTGGAGACGCATGCCCACGCCGACCATCTGACGGCGGCGCGTCACATCAAGGCGAGGACCGGCGCCAAGGTCGCGATCGGCGAGCATATCAGCGACGTCCAGCGGATATTCGGCAAGCTGTTCGGCGCCACCGACGTGAGCGGCACGGGCAGCGAGTTCGACCGGCTGGTCAAGGACGGGGAGCGACTGAAGCTCGGCGGGTTGGAGATCGAGGTCATGCACCTGCCGGGTCATACGCCTGCGGACGTCGCCTACAGGATCGCCGACGCGGTTTTCGTCGGCGACACGATCTTCATGCCCGATTACGGCACGGCCCGCGCCGACTTTCCCGGCGGCGATGCGGCGCAACTCTACCGGTCGATCCGCCGGCTGCTGTCGCTGCCGCCCGAGACGCGTCTCTTCATGTGCCACGACTACAAGGCGCCCGGGCGTGGCGTGTATGCCTGGGAAACGACGGTCGCGGAGGAACGCCAGCGCAATGTCCATGTCCGCGATGGCGTGAACGAGGCCGACTTCGTGGCGATGCGCCGCCGCCGCGACGAGACACTTGCAGCGCCCGTGCTTTTGCTGCCCTCGGTCCAGGTCAATATCCGGGCGGGCAACCTGCCGCCGGCCGATCCCAACGGCACCGTTTACTTGCGTATCCCCGTGAAGCTCACCTGAGCTATTGATCCGGCGTCCCGGCTGACTGTATCCATCGACAGGATGGAGAAGCTGAAACTGACGGCGCTGGACGCCGACGACCTCGGAGTCATTTCGGCGGCCGTGCAGGACTCGCTGGTGGCGGTGCGAGACTGCGCCTATTTCGCCGGCGAGAAGCGTTTTGTTCTCCTGCTCAACCGGTTCTGCTGGGAGGCCGACCCGGGCGTCGAAACCCGCTACTGGCGCATCCATTCCGCCTTGGTTTTCAACGGGGTGAACGCCGTCCATCACCACCACATCCCGCTCGATACCCCCGACCGGATCCTCGAATTGCTGTCGGTATCGGCGGAAAACGACGGTTCAGTCGTCCTGCGCTTCGCCGCCGATCGTGCCATACGGCTGGAAATCGGCGGTCTTGCATGCCATTTGGGGGACGTGGGCGAGCCTTGGCCCACCCCCTGGAAGCCCGCCCACCCGGTCGAATAGCCCCCGGTAGGCGGGCATTCGTATTGGAGTCCTGTCGTGTCGACTGTCGTGAGTGGCGAAGCCAACGAGAAGCTGATTCTGGCGCTGCCCAAGGGCCGCATCCTCAAGGAGGCGGCGCCCCTTTTGGCGCATGCCGGCATCGTCCCTGAACCGGCCTTCGCCGACCCCGATTCGCGGCTGCTGCGTTTTACGACCAATCACGCCGATCTCGACATCCTCCGCGTGCGCTCGTTCGACGTGGCGACGTTCGTG
>CAYZQZ010000335.1:0-5033 GCA_964480235.1 uncultured Reyranella sp.
GATCATCGAGTTGCACGGAAACTCGACCTATGCCACCTGCCTCGACTGCGGCCATCGTTACGAGCTCGAGCCGATCAGGAAGGCCTTCCTGGGCAGGGGAACGCTGCCGGTCTGCGAGAAGTGCGACGGCATCGTGAAGACCGCGACCATCTCCTTCGGCCAGGCGATGCCGGAAATCCAGATGGCGCGCGCCCAGGACGAGACCACGGCGTGCGACCTGTTCATGGTGCTGGGCAGCTCGCTGGTGGTCTATCCGGCGGCGGGCTTCCCGCGCATTGCCAAGCGGCGCGGTGCCAGGCTGGTGATCGTCAATCGCGATCCGACCGACCAGGACGACGACGCCGATCTGGTGGTGCACGCCGAGATCGGTCCGACCATGAGCCGTGTCGTGGGTGTGAACTGATGGGTGGGAACTGACATGAAGCGCAGGTCGCTCTTCGCCGGTGCCTTAGCCCTGGGGGCAGGGGGCCTTTCGCCGGCCCGCGCCCAGGACATCACCTTTTTCCGGATCGTCACTGGCGGCACTGTCGGAACCTACTTTCCGATCGGCGGATTGATCGCGAATGCGATCTCTAATCCGCCGGGGTCGCGGCCGTGCAGCGAGGGCGGCTCGTGCGGCGTGCCCGGACTGGTGGCGACGGCGGTCGCCTCCAACGGTTCGGTGGCCAATGTCGCCGCGATCGGCAACGGCACGGCGCAGTCGGGCTTCGTGCAATCGGACGTGACCTATTGGGCCTACTCCGGCACCGGCATCTACGAGGGACGGGGTCGGATAGACAGTTTGCGGGTAATCACCAATCTCTATGCCGAGAGCATTCACCTGGTGGCGCGGCGCGGGGCCGGCATCAAGTCGGTGACCGACCTCAGGGGTAAGCGGGTGTCGCTCGACGAGCCCGGTTCCGGCACCCTGGTCGACGCCCGCATGATCCTGGCGGGCTTCGGGCTCACCGAGAAGGATATCGTGCCGAGCTATTTGCCCGCACAGCGGGTCGCCGACAGCCTGAGAGAGGGCGCGATCGACGCCTTCTTCAATGTGAGCGGGTGGCCGCAGAGCGCCGTCGCCGAACTCGCGACCACGGTCGGTATCGAGCTGGTGCCGATCTCGGGCCCGCAGGCTGAACAGCTGGTGAAGCAGTACAGTTTTCTCGGCATCGACCAGATTCCGGATAGTGCCTACAAGGGCGTGAGCGGGGTACCGACGGTCAGCGTGCATGCGCTCTGGGTGACGTCGGCCAAGCAGCCGGACGACCTGATCTACAAGATCACCGCCGCGCTCTGGAATCCCAGCACGCGCAAGCTGCTCGACTCGGGCCACGCCAAGGGCCGCGACATTCGTCTCGAGACGGCCTTGACCGGCGTCGGCATTCCACTGCACCCCGGAGCCGAGCGCCTCTACAAGGAAAAGGGACTGGCGAAGTAGCCGATATCATGCGTTTGAAGGACAGAATTTGCCTCGTCACCGCGGCAGGGCAAGGGATCGGCGCTGCGACCGCACGCGCCTTTGCGCGCGAAGGCGCAACCGTGTGGGCGACCGACGTCGACGAGAGCAAGCTCGCTGGCTTGGGCGGCGTCGCGGGCATCAGGACTGCCAGGCTCGACGTGCTCGACAAGGCCGCGATCGGCCAACTGGTCGGACGCATCGGGACGGTCGACGTGCTGTTCAACTGCGCCGGCATCGTGCATCACGGGACGGTGCTCGATGCCACCGACGAGCAATGGCAGTTCGCGATGAACCTCAACGTCCGCAGCATGTTCTGGGCGACCCAGGCCGTGCTGCCCGGGATGCTGGCGAAGGGCGGCGGGTCGATCGTCAACATGTCGTCGGCTGCGTCGTCGGTGAAGGGGGCGGCGCTGCGCTGCATCTACGGCACGACCAAGGCCGCCGTCATTGGCCTCACCAAGTCGGTGGCCGTCGACTATGTCTCGAAGGGCATCCGCTGCAATGCGATCTGCCCGGGTACGGTGCAGACCCCGTCTCTCGACGAACGCATCGCAGGGCTGGGTGGCGGAGCGGACGCGAGGCAGTTCTTCCTGCAGCGCCAGCCGACCGGCCGGTTCGGCTCGGCCGACGAGATCGCCTCGCTGGCGGTCTACCTCGCCAGCGACGAGGCGGCTTTCACCACCGGCACGGTCAACGTGATCGATGGCGGCTGGAGCGTCTGATGTCTGCGCACCGGACGGAGGGCATAGAGGCAATCGCCGCCCTGGCGCCCGTAATCCCGGTGCTGACGATCGACCGGCTGGATGACGCCGTGCCGCTGGGCCGGGCGCTCGTGAAGGGCGGCCTGCCGGTTCTGGAGATCACCCTGCGGACGGCGACGGCGCTGGAGGCGGTACGACAGATCGTCGCCAATGTTCCCGGTGCGGTCGTCGGCGTGGGGACAGTCCTGACGCCGTTGCAAATGCGACAGGCTCGCGATGCAGGCGCCGGCTTTGCCGTCAGTCCGGGATGCACGGATTCGCTGGCAGACGCCGCCGCTAAAGTCGGACTGGCCTATCTGCCGGGCATCCAGACAGTGTCTGAAGCCATGGCGCTCAGCGACAAAGGATACAGATTTCTCAAGTTCTTCCCGGCGGATGCCGCAGGCGGCGTGACCTGGCTGAAAGCCGTCGCCCCGCCGCTGGCGGGCCTGCGGTTTTGTCCTACCGGCGGCATCGGAGAAGCGACGGCCCCGAGCTATCTGGAGCTGGCCAACGTGGCCTGCGTCGGCGGCTCCTGGGTCGCGCCCAAGGATGCGGTGGTTGCCAAGGATTGGACACGGATCGAGCGTCTCGCTGCCGCAGCATCCGCACTCAAACGCCGCTAGCAGGGGCAGTGAAAAGATGCTTCAAGTAACGTATTGGGGTATCATAAGAAAATCATGTTCAGAGTGGCGATTGCTGTAGCGGCGCTTGCCTTGGGTGCGAGCGCCGGAGCTCGCGCCGAGTCCGTGCTCGTGCTGAATTCCGAGGAGGCCTCCTACAGCCTGCTCGACCGTGCCACACGCACCGAAATCGCCCGCTTCCCGATCGGCCGCGAGCCGCATCATCTGTTCCCGACGCCGGATGGCAAGGAGCTCCTGCTCGCCTCGACCGTAACCAACGAACTCGTGGCGCTGGACATCAAGACGGCGGAGCGGCGGCGGGTCGTCCGCGACATCGTCGACCCGTACCAGCTTGCGTTCACGGCCGACGGCAAGTGGTTCGTCACCACAGCCTATCGCCTCGACCACATCGACATATACCACGCCGACACCTTCAAGCTCGCCAGCCGCATCTTCATGGATGGGATGCCGAGCCACATGGCCTTCGATACCGACTCCAAGACCGTGTTCGTCACGCTGCAGCAGAGCGGGCGCGTGACGGCGATCGACCTGCAGACACAGATGATCAAGTGGAACGTTGAGGTCGGCAAGGCGCCGGCCGGCATCGTCATGCTGCCCGACAACAAGCGCCTGCTGGTCGCGCTGACCGGCGAGGATTCGATCCTGACCATGGAGCCGAAGGACGGCTCGGTCGTCGGACGTCTGCAGACAGGCAAGTCGGCGCACAATTTCTGGCCCAAGGGCGACGGTCGGCACTATTTCCTGAGCAACCGCGTCGAGAACACCGTCTCGATCATCGATACGCAGGACATGAAGGTCGTCGGCACGATCAAGGTGAACGGCGGTCCGGACGACATGGACATCACCGCCGACGGCAAGGAGCTGTGGGTCACGCAGCGCTTCCTGCGGCGCGTCGCGGTCGTCGACCTCGCGCAAATGAAGGTCGTGGCTTCGATTCCGGTCGGCAAGTCTCCGCACGGTCTTTTTGTCCTGAAGGGTGATGCGGTCGTTACCCCGGCGCCGATCCGCGCGGCGCAGAACGAGCCGGAAAAGAAATAGGGCCGCGCCGTGCGCGAGCTGGTGGATATCTGGGTGTCGATCCAGACCTGGATCTTCCAGACCTTCGTCGGCCCGGTCATCTTCCAGTTTGGTCTCATGGAGTGGTTCGAAGCCGCGTTCAACGCGGTTGAGTTCGTCATGCTGGGCGTCGTGCAGATCACGGTCATCGCGCTCGTGATGCGCACCTTCGAGAAGCGCTGGCCGCTCGAGCGCAGTTCCGACAACCGGCTGATGCGGACTGACCAGGTCTATACCGCCCTGAACAAGCTGGGCGTCATTCCGCTCGCGGTATTCACCGCGGCCTACCCGATCACCCAGGAGATCGAGCATCTGGTGCGCGCCATGGGCATGGCGCCGCCGCGCATCGAGCGCATCGTGCCATGGCTGCATGACAATGCGCTTGCCTCGTTCCTCGTTTACTTCGCCCTCTACGACCTGGCGGCCTACTGGGTGCACCGCGCGCAGCACAGTTTCCGTTGGTGGTGGGCGCTGCACAGCCTGCATCACAGCCAGCGTCAGGTGACGGTGTGGTCCGACGACCGGAACCACGTGCTCGACGACGTCATCGTCAACGTCGTGCTGGCCCTGTTCTCGCAGTTCGTGGGCGTTCAGCCCGAGGACTACGTGCTGATTCTGATGGTCGGCCGCATGATCGAGAGCTGGAGCCATGCCAATGTCGATATGGGCTTCGGTCGGATCGGCGACTATCTGCTGGTCAGCCCGCGCTATCATCGCCTTCATCATTCGCTGGCGAACCCGGCGGAGCCGCATATTCACGATCACAATTTCGCGCCTGTGTTCCCGATCTGGGACATCCTGTTCGGGACGGCGGTCTTCGACCGCAAGCATCGCCCGACCGGCGTCGACGACGATGTGATCGACGCCGACAACAACACCGGCTGGCTCGGCCAGCAGATCAGGGTGTTCGGGCGGTTCTTTTCCGCGTTGATGCCGCGCTTCAGCCGCGCCTGAGCGCTTCCAACACCGCTTCCTTTCGCGGGATCGGGGTTACGGCGCCGTAGCCCGTGGTCGACAGCGCGGCGGCGACATTGGCATAGCGGCCGGCGGCCACAGGATCGTCACCCTCGAGCAGGCGACTGAGGAACGAGCCGTCGAATGTGTCGCCGGCCCCGGTGGCGTCGACGGCCGCCACCTTGTACGGCGCCAGCC
>CAYZQZ010000336.1:0-5029 GCA_964480235.1 uncultured Reyranella sp.
GTCTGCCTGCGCCGCATCAGCGCCAAGCACATCTACGACTCGCTGGCCGAGAACGACGTCACCCACATGTGCGGCGCGCCGATCATCATGCAGTTCATCATCGCCGCCACCGACGCCGAGCGCCGGCCGCTGAAGCGCCGGGTCGAGTTCATGACCGCCGCCGCGCCGCCGCCCGCGGCCGTGCTCGAGGCGCTGGAGAAGGAGAACTTCCGCGTCACCCACGTCTATGGTCTTACCGAGGTCTATGGCCCGGCGACGGTGTGCGCCTGGCACGAGGCCTGGGACGCTCACGATTCGACCGAGCGGGCGCGGTTGAAGGCGCGCCAGGGCGTGCGCTACACCGCCGAGGACGGCGTCACGGTGATGGATCCGATCTCGATGAAGGAAGTGCCGCGCGACGGCGCCACGATGGGCGAGGTGATGTTCCGCGGCAACCTCGTCATGAAGGGCTACCTCAAGAACCCCAAGGCGACGAAGGAAGCCTTCGAGCATGGCTGGTTCCACTCGGGCGACCTCGGCGTCCTGCACGAGGACGGCTACATCGAACTGCGCGACCGCTCGAAGGACATCATCATCTCGGGCGGCGAGAACGTTTCGACGATCGAGGTCGAGGGCGTGATCAGCAAGCATCCCGCCGTCGCCAACGTCGCGGTGGTCGCCAAGCCGGACGAGAAATGGGGCGAGACGCCCTGCGCCTTCGTGGTGCTGAAGCCCGGCGCCCAGGCCACGGTCGAGGAGATCATCGCCCACTGCCGCGCCAACCTCGCCTCCTACAAGTGCCCGCGACACATCGTCTTCCGCGACCTGCCGATGACGTCGACCGGCAAGGTGCAGAAGTTCGTGCTGCGGGAGTGGGCGAAAGCCGCCTGAAACTTGAAGCGTGCGAGCCCTGCGCTTTGCCGCTGCGCGGCAACCGGCGTGCAGGGCACGCCTAGCGCAACGGGCTCGCCGTCGCGCAGCTTCGCTGCGCGCTGAATGGGCGAAAGCCGCCTGAAACCGGAACCGTGCGCCTCATTGGACCGCGGGCCTCCTCCGGCGTAACGACCTGAGGTCATTACGTCGCTCCCGCTTCATGATCATGAGCGGGACTGGAGGCCCGCGGTCCGCATGAGAACTCCCCGTGAAACCATGCCGTTGCCTTATTCCACGGGCTAATGTCCCCGCCTGAATGTCCGCCGGCGGCTCGTCCCAGACCCTGATCGTCACCACCCGCAGCGGCGTGCGGCCGCTGGGGGTGCGCGGCGCGCCGTTGCACAACGCGGCGGCCCAGTTGCGGCGCGTGGTCAGGCGGCGCCTCGGCGAAGGGGCTGCGATCCTGCTGGCCGATCCCCAGCTGCACGACGACGGCTCGGCGATCGACTGGTACGCCGAGGCGAGCGGCGATGTCCGCGCTGTCGTCGATCTCGAACCGGCCCGGCGCACGGCAATCCTGGCCGACGTCGACCGGACGCTGGAGAGCATCCGCCAGCTCGGCGTCACGCTGGGCTCGGCGAGCAGCGGCGATGACACCTCCCACGACACGAGTAACGACACGGGCGTAATCGGCCGCTCCCTGCAGCTTGCCGCGCGCCGTCCCGCCGAGTCGTTCGTCTTCCTCGTCGGCGAGCGGCCTGTGGTGGTGTGCTGGGGCTATGAAAAGGAAGCCGCCGCCAGCCTGCTGCCGGCGATCCTGCCGCGTCCACCCGCTCCCGCGCCGAAGCCCGCCCACGTCTCCGTGCTGGCCGACGTGATACCCGCCCATCACCGGGCGCCGCTGCCGGCCGTGATTCCCGCCGCCGGCATCCCGTGGGCACGGACACTGCTCGCCGCCCTGCCCTTGCTGCTCCTGCTGCTGGGCGCCGCCTGGCTGTTGCGCGATCTGCTGCCCGCCCCGCCGGAGCTGACGCTGGCGACACGGGAAGCGGCAACTGCGCCAACTGCGCCAGCCCCGCCGCGTGAAGACCGCCTGCCGATCCTCAAGTCCTCGCTGTCGGGCGAACAGGCCCGCGCCCGGGCGCTGCAGATCGAACTGGCCGCCGCCGAGGCGGAGGTGAAGAGGCGCATCGCCGACTGCAGGCCGCCGGAACCGCCCAAGGTCGACCCTCCAAGGGTCGAGGCGCCGAAGCCGCCGCAGGTCGCGATCGCCCCGCCGCCGAAGGCGCCCAACCCGACACCGCCCCCGCAACAGCAGCCCCCTCAACAGCAACCACGCAATCCCAACGACAACCGCCTGCGCCTGCCGTCGCAGCCGACCAACGACTATTCCTTCCTGCAGGGCTGCTGGCGCACCGATCCGTTCCGTCACGAGCGCCTGCAGACGCAGGCCGGCGTGTCGTCCTACTGCTTCGATGCCGGCGGACGCGGCGCACTGGAATGGCGGCGGGGGCGCACGGCCTGCCGCACCCGCGCGGTCGCGCGCTTCGAGGGCGACGTCCTTCGCCTGCGCGACGCCGACACGAGCTGCAACGACGGCTCGCAGTGGTATGCCGATTCGCTGGTGTGCCAGCGCGGCGCCGATAACATCGCGCAATGCAGCGGCAGTTCGCGCAATGCCTACGGCAATGCGGTCACCTGGACGGTGAACCTGCACAAGCTCGACTGACCCAGACCCGACTAACCCAGGCCCGACCGATCCAGGCTCACCCCGGGACCGGCCGCAAATGATAAGGGCGGCGCCTTGCGGTGCCGCCCATCGGGTCAGTGCGAGGTCAGAGACCCCACCCGCGTGCTCAGCCGCGTGATCTCGTCCTTGATCTGCAGCTTCCGCTTCTTGAGGCTGCAGATCGCGTCGTCATTCGGTTGAGGTCGCGCGTTTTCCTGCAGGATCGCCTGCTCAAGGTTGGCATGCTTGGCCCTGAGCGCTTCGATATGGTCCACGGTGCTCATAAGGTACTTCCCTCCGAGAACGGTTGCGGACGAGCAAAATTCTGACTCCGCCCTTCTGCCGAGTCACGCCGAATCGACCGGCGTCACCTTCTGTGCACAACTCGGTCACACGCAGTAGGATGGTCAGCATGGCTGACCCAAAACAGCGGCTTATTGTCGGCATTTCCGGCGCCTCGGGCGTGATCTACGGCGTGCGCTTGCTGGAAGCACTCCAGACAATGCCGGTGGAAACCCACCTGGTGATGACCCGCACCGCCGAGGTCACGCTCGCCCACGAAACCGACCTCAAGGTCGCCGCCGTCCGGAAGCTCGCCGACGTCGCGTACAAGATCGACGATCTCGCCGCCGCGATCTCCAGCGGCTCGTTCCGGACCATGGGCATGGTCGTGGTCCCCTGCTCGATGCGCAGCCTGGGCGAGATCGCCCACGGCCTCTCCTCCAACCTGCTGACCCGCGCCGCCGACGTGATCCTGAAGGAGCGCAAGCGGCTGGTGCTGGTCGCCCGCGAGACGCCGCTCACCGCCATCCACCTGCGCAACATGCTGACGCTCTCGGAGATGGGCGCCATCGTCGCCCCGCCGGTACCGGCCTTCTACAATCGCCCCAGGTCGCTCGACGACGTCGTCAACCACACCGTCGGCCGCGTGCTCGACCTGTTCGGTTTGGATACGGGCAAGGTGAAAAGGTGGAGGTCTTCCCCCTAGATTTCCCCTCCCCATTCATATGGGGAGGCGAGGCTAGCTAGACGCCGACGACCTTTGCGATCTCGTCGGGCGTCAGGGTGGGAAACGTCGCGCGCATCAGGGCGGCGACGGCGGCGCGGTCCTTGGCGTCGGGGACCACGCCAAGGCACACGGCATAGACGCCGAGATTGCCGACCGCGGCGCGCAGGCGCTTCTCGGCCGGGCGGTCGCGGTCGGCCGGCGGATTGTAGAGGCTCGCGAGCTTGAGCTGTTCGGCGTGCTCGGCGGCGAGCTCGGCATCGGCGACCCGGCGGCGGGCGGCGTCGACCGTCTCGGGCAGGCTCGACGCCCAGGGCTTGTCCTTCAGCAGCCGGCGCACCTGGCGCAGCGGCTTCACGATCTCGGCCTGCCATTCGTCACTGATCTTCAGGATGCCGCGCAGCCGGTCGGCGGTCAGGGTCGGCCGGCCCGAGGCGCCCAGCCAGCAGCAGAACAGCAAAACGTTCACGTCGCAGCCTCGGCGGTCCTGCAGGTCGAGGCAGGCCTCGGCGACCCCGTCGGCGGCGTAGGTTTCGAGGGAAAAGTTCCAGAAGGGATGGGGCAGAAAGTCCGACATGCGGGTAAAACTTCCCTGAACGCGGCCGAAGGGGTACATGCCCGGGAGACGATGAGCAACGACGACAGTTCCGTCCCGCTGGACGCCGAGGGCATCAAGGCCAAGCTGGAGGCGTTAAAGAGCGAGCACCGCGACCTCGACGAGGTGATCGACCGCCTGATCGAGAAGGCGCCGTTCGACCAGCTTCAGCTGCAGCGCCTGAAGAAGCGCAAGCTCGGCCTGAAGGACCAGATAATTAGGCTCGAAAGCCAGTTGATTCCCGATATCATCGCCTGACGCATGGCCAAGAAAACAACGAAGCGCCGCCCCAAATCGAAGCCGGCTGTCGGCCTGATCATGGGGAGCCAGTCCGACTGGTCGACCATGCGCCACGCCGCCGAGACCCTGACCGCTTTGGGCGTGCCGCACGAGGCCCGCATCATCTCCGCCCATCGCACGCCCAAGCGCATGATGGCCTACGCCTCGGGCGCCAAGGCCCGCGGCCTGAAAGTGATCATCGCCGGAGCCGGCGGCGCCGCCCACCTGCCGGGCATGACCGCCTCGATGACTCCCCTGCCCGTACTCGGCGTGCCGGTCGAAAGCGCGGCGCTGAAGGGCCAGGACAGTCTGCTGTCGATCGTGCAGATGCCGGCCGGCATCCCGGTCGGCACGCTCGCCATCGGCCGCGCCGGCGCGATCAATGCCGCCCTGCTGGCCGCGTCGATCGTCGGCCTCGGCGATGCGAAGATCATGGCCGCCGTCGAACGCTGGCGCGCGCGCCAGACCAGCGCCGTCGCCAAGGCGCCCAAGGACGACGCTCCCGCTCACCGTTAGATGTCCAAGCCGCAAGTCCTGCCGCCGGGTTCAACCATCGGCATCCTGGGCG
>CAYZQZ010000337.1:0-5024 GCA_964480235.1 uncultured Reyranella sp.
CCGGATCTGAATAAAGCACCATAATAGGTCCTCGCCATTTGCCGCTTCTATGGTCGGAGCGTTGCGGACGAAGGCTCTCGTCGACGCTGCTGCGGACTCAAGGCGCAGCCGGCGCGGGGCAGTGCGTTCGCACCGTTCCCTCCCGGGAACGTCGCTCCCGTTCCATCTCCCTTGGAGGTTGCCGATGTCCATCCAGTTCGTCGAAGTCCATCCGCTGTCGGGCCCGGATTTTCCCCCGGAGCCGCCGATCCAGAAGCCGGTCGAGCCGTTGCCGCCGGCCCCCTTGCCTCCAGTCGGCTGGCCCGAGTTCGATGCCAGCCTGCTCGACGAGGCACGCGTGACGGTGCCGGCCTTTCCTCTGCACCTGCTGCCCGAGACCTGGCGGCAATGGGTGATCGACACCGCCCAGCAATCCGGTGCGCCCGCCGACTATGTCGCGCAGGGCCTGCTGGCTGCCGTCGCCGGTATCGGCGGCGCCGGGGTGCGCGTCAGGGTGGCGTCGGGCTGGACCGAGCCGCTGGTGCTGTGGCTGTCGCTGGTCGGCTCGCCGTCGTCGGGCAAGTCGCCGGCGCTCGCCTCGGTGCGCGAGCTGCTGGGCGAGATCGAGCGGCAGCTGCGCGAACGCGATCCCGAGCGGCGCGCCGAGCACGCCGCGCGCCTCGAGGAGGCGCGGCTCGCCCAGGAGCGCTGGCAGAAGGCCTGCACGCAGGCGGCCGAAGCGGGCGATCCGCTGCCGCGTCGTCCGGCGATGGCCGAGATCGAGGAGAATTTCGTGCCGAGCCAGATCGTGGTCGCCGACGCCACCATGGAAGCGCTGGCCGACGTGGTGCAGGGCAATCCGCGCGGCGTCATCCTGTGGCGCGACGAACTCACGGCGTGGCTGGCCAA
The DNA here is from genome assembly GCA_964480235.1 of uncultured Reyranella sp. Lineage (GTDB taxonomy): Bacteria > Pseudomonadota > Alphaproteobacteria > Reyranellales > Reyranellaceae > Reyranella. Next base: position 889 of record CAYZQZ010000337.1, read on the forward strand.
TCTCGGCCGCTACGCCTCGGGCGGCTCCGACCGCGCGCACTGGCTGGAGGCGTGGTCGGCCGCCGGCATCACCGTGAACCGCCGCTCACGACGCCAGCCGATGCAGCTGCCGAAGTTCCCGGTGAGCGTGATCGGCTCGATCCAGCCCGACCGTCTCGGCGAGGCGTTCCAGGGCAGCGACGACGGCATGGCCGCGCGCTTCCTCTATGCCTGGCCCGAGCCGCCGAAATACCGCTCGATCCTCGAGCGGCGCGAGGCGCGCGACGGTGATGCGCTTGCCATGCTGCAGCATATCGCGGGCGTGGTCGGCACCGCCGAACGGCCGCTGACGCTGGCGATGGATCCCGACGCCGCCGCCTTCCTCGACGGCTTCTGCGAGCGCCTGCACGAGGACGCCCTGCTCGCCGAGGGGCTGGAGGCGGGCTGGCTCGGCAAGGGACGCGGCACGGTGGTGCGGCTCGCCGGCGTGCTGACGCTGCTCGACTGGTCGGGCAACGGCCAGCAGGAGGCGCCCGACGAGGTGATCGAGACGCACATGCGCGAGGCGATCGAGCTGTGGAGCGGCTACTTCCGCCCGCAGGCGCGCGCGGTGTTCACCCAGTGCGGCCGCACCGACCGCGACCGCCTCGCAAGGCGCGCCGTGAAGTGGCTGCGTGCCTCGGCCTACCAGCTGGTCGGCCGCGAGGATCTGCGCCGCGATGCATTGGGCCAGTCGATCGACGCCGCCGAGACCGACCGCCTGATCGCGCGGCTGGAGCAGGGCGGTGTCCTGCGCCTGCACGCCGTCCGCCAGGGCGCCAAGGGCGGCCGGTCGGCGAAGCGGTGGCAGGTGAATCCGGCGATCAACGACTGACCTTCTACTTCCTCCCTGCGCCCAAGCGCGGGGAGGCCTGCCCTGAGCATAGTCAAAGGGTGCCCGACGGGGCGGAGGGGCGTGGCGCCGAAGGTGAACGTCGAGACTAGTGATTGGGTGCGGTAATTGCGCTAACCGGACGGAGCCGGGTTGGCGCAGCTGGCGCACCTACGGTCATAGACGTGTGGAAACCCAAGTCCATTGTGCTTGATGCCTGCTGAAATCGAGCCTAAACCCGCGCCCCCAACAAAGGAGGCCGGCAGGCATTTGGAACCATGGTGAAACTTGAGGACCTTGAAAAAGTGATTGAGTCTCTCCGGAAGGAAGCAATCGGTGAGCCTGCCTGGATTTTTTCAAAGCAGGTCTTCGAGTACGGCGAGCATTCGCCACGAGTGGTTGCTGTTTTGAAGCTGGTCAGAGCCGCACACGGTATTTCAGCACTTTCAACGCTTTGCCAGCACGGCCTGTTCATTGACTTCGGCGCAATCATGCGCGGAGTGCGTGAATCGCTGACCGAGATCTATTTCTTGCTCGAAGAGTTTCCAAAAAGTTCGGGAAATGTTGATCAGTTCGTGAAGGCCTTTTTTGAGAATCACATCGAGGGATATTTGCAAACGGAGACGCCTCCGGTTCCGGCGAAAAAGATTCGTAGCGCTATGACTCGAGTTCTTAAAGCAGGAGGAGGAGGAGCCGAGGATCAAATGCGAACGGCACTACAGGATGTCTATCAGGCATTCTCGGGGTATGTGCATGCAAACTACGCGCACGTAATGGAGGTTTATGGCGGTGGAATTCGGAGCTTCAACGTGAGAGGGGTGCCTTCACGCGAGGAGATTCGAAAACGATGGGATCACGTTGAGTTGGCGTTCGTGGATGTGCTCCATGCGGCGGCTTTTATTGCGCTTCGTCTGGGTCTCGCTGATCAATTTCGTGAGATCCGCAAGGTTTCTCATCAATATGAGCGGGCACTGGCCAACGAGGCTTAGCGTTCGCTCGGCAGAGTCGCGACTGCGATATGTGAACATAGAAAAACCCCCGGCCTTTCGACCGGGGGGGGCGTTTCTCTCGTCGGAGAGGGAAGGCTAGTAGCCCTCGCGCTCCATGCGCTTGCGCATCAGCTTGCGCGTGCGGCGGATGGCTTCGGCGCGCTCGCGGGCGCGGCGCTCGCTGGGCTTCTCGTAATTGCGGCGCAGCTTCATCTCGCGGAAGATCCCTTCGCGCTGCATCTTCTTCTTCAGGACGCGCAGCGCCTGATCGACATTGTTTTCGCGGACGAGAACCTGCACTTCGATCGCTTCCTTATCTAAAGGTGACCGGCCGCCCGCCATGCCCAGAGGCGCTACAGGGGGCCTGAATTGAGAGGCCGGGTTGGTATCACAGGCCCCGGCCCTTGGAAAGGCCCTTATCGGCAGTGGGAAAAGCCCTTTCGAAGCCTATATTTAGCTCATGACCGCCCCGATGGATGCACAGGACAGGCCGCCGAACGATCCCGGCCCGCCAGACCCCGGCCCACCAGACCTCGACCAGGAGGGCCGGGATCGGCTGGCCGACGCCGTATCGGCCGAGGCGGTGTTTTCGGGCTTCAGCCAGGCCGCCCTGGCGGCGGCCAGCCAGAGCCTGAACCTGCCGCGCGGCGAGGCGGAACGGCTGTTCCCCGGCGGGCCGCTCGACGTGCTGGCCTATGTCAGTGCCCGCGCCGATGCCCGGACCGTCGACTCGCTGGAAAAGATGGGCGTCGACCAGATGAAGATCCGCGACCGCATCAGGACCGCGGTCCGCCTCAGGATCGAAACCCACGGCGATGCCAAGGAGGCGGTGCGGCGCGGGTTGGCGCAGTTGGCGCTACCGCTCAACGCGCCGCTCGGGCTGAAGCTGCTCTACCGGACGGTCGATGCGATCTGGTACGCATCAGGCGACACCAGCAGCGATTTCAATTTCTACACCAAGCGGGCGACGCTCGCGGGCGTGTTCTCCTCGACGCTGTTCTACTGGCTGAACGACCGCTCCGAGGGCAATGCAGCGACCTGGGAATTCCTCGACCGCCGCATCGACGACGTCATGCGCTTCGAGAAGTTCAAGGCGCAGGCGAAGAACTGGTCGCCGCGCAAGGCGGCGCGGCGATAGAGCCTCCTCCCCATTCAAATGGGGGAGGTGTCAGCGTCTTACGCTGACGGAGGGGTCATGACCCCACAGCGCCGCAGGCGCATGACCCCATCGCCCGCGTAAGACGCGGGCACTTCCCCATGTGAATGGGGAAGAGCGCTCAGTCGAACTTCAGGAACGTCACATGCCCCATCTTGCGGCCGGGGCGGGGCGTGCTCTTGCCATAGAGGTGGAGCCGCGCGCTGGGATCGCTCACGTATTTGAGCCAGTCGTTGGCCTCGTCGCCGATCAAATTCTCCATGCGCGACGGCGCGATCACGTCGACGGGCCCCAGCGGCAGGCCGCAGATCGCGCGCACCAGCTGCTCGAACTGGCTGGTGGCGCAGGCGTCGATCGTCCAGTGCCCTGAATTGTGCGGCCGCGGCGCCATCTCGTTGGCGAGCACGCTGCCGTCCTTCGTGACGAACAGTTCCAGCGCCACCAGGCCCACCAGCTCGAGCTTGTCGGCGAGGGCGAGGCCGAAACGTTCGGCCGTCGCGAGCGTGCCGGCCGGGAGGCCCGAGGGGACGGTGGTGGTGCGCAGGATGCCGTCGCGATGCTCGTTGCGGCCGATCGGGAAGCAGCTCGCCTTGCCGTCGATGCCGCGCGCCACGATGGTGGAAACCTCGCACAGGAAATCGACCAGCGCTTCGAGGATGCACTCGCGCCGGCCCATCTTCTCCCATGCGGCCTTCAGCTCGGCCTTCGTGGTGACGCGCGCCTGGCCCTTGCCGTCATAGCCCTCGGTGCAGGTTTTCAGGATCCCGGGCAGTGCCGTGGCGTTGGCAATGTCGCTCTCGCTCCGGATCGCCTGATAGTCGGCGGTGCCGATGCCGCAGCTCCTGAAGAATTCCTTCTCGCGGAGCCGATGCTGGGCGAAGTGGATCGGCTTTACGCCGGGACGCACCGGCTTGTGCCGGAGGCACTCGGTGACGGCGGCCTCGGGCACGTTCTCGAACTCGTAGGTGATGACGTCGACCTGCTGGGCGAACTTCGCCAGCGCCGCCTTGTCCTCGTACTCGCCCTTGAAGTGGCCGGCCGTGACCTGGCCCGCGACCGATTCGAGCTCGGGCGCATAGACCGTGGCGTGGTAGCCGAGACGCGCCGCGGCGAGCGCCGTCATGCGGCCCAACTGGCCGCC
>CAYZQZ010000338.1:0-5003 GCA_964480235.1 uncultured Reyranella sp.
CCTTGCGCTGTCGGTCACAGACACCGGCATCGGCATGGACGAGGAGCAGCAGGCACGTCTGTTCAAGCCGTTCTCGCAGGCCGACAGCTCAACGACCCGGCGCTATGGCGGCACCGGCCTCGGCCACTCGATCGTGCGCCGGCTTGCCGAGTTGATGGACGGCGACGTCTCGGTAAAGAGCGCGCCCGGCAAGGGCTCGACCTTCACCGTCACGGTCAAGGTCAAGCGCGGCGCCGAAGCGCCTGCGACGGCGCCTGCCGGCGAGACGCTGGCGCTGTCGACCGAAGGCCTGCGGGTGCTGGCGGTCGACGACTACGAGGTGAACCTCGAAGTACTGGCTGGCCAGTTCGAGATCCTCGGTATCCCCCTCGACACCGCGCCCAACGGTATCGCGGCCCTGAACCTGTGGCGCGACCAGCCTTATGCGTTGGTGCTGACCGATATTCATATGCCGGACATGGACGGCTTCGAGCTGACCCGACAAATCCGCGTCGAGGAGAGTGCCGACCGGTCGCGCGGGCGCACCCCGATCGTGGCGCTAACGGCCAACGCGCTGAAGGGCGAGGCGGAGCGCTGCCTCGCCGCGGGCATGGACGACTATCTGACCAAGCCGCTTACCCTGGATCGCCTGCGCGAGGCAGTTGCGCGCTGGACGACCGCGCCGGGCGCTCCTGTCACGGCGGCCGCCGACCCATCGGGCAGTGCCGCCGTCGACCGCTCGGTGGTGGCCAGCATGTTCGGCGACAACCCCAAGGCAATCGCCAAGGTCCTGGGCCGCTTCCGCGAAGCCGGCACCAAGCTCCTGACCGAAATCGACGCCGCCAAGTCCGATCCCATGCAGCTCAAGGAACTCGCCCACAAGCTGAAGGGGGCTGCGCGCGCCGCGGGTGCGGTTCGTTTGGGGGACCTGGCAGCAGGCCTGGAGCAATCCGGCCGGCCCGACGCGGTGGGCGGGTTGTTGGCAGAGTGGCAGCGGGTCGAAAAGGAACTGGCTGCAGGATGATGGGGGCGCCGCGCTGGATTGTCAGCGCCGGGTCAGTCGCTCGACGACCGTATCGAGCTGCTCGTAGTTGGCAATCTCCAGGGTGAGGATCGTGTGCTCGCCCTTGCCGGTCATCACCAGGCTGGCTTTCAGACCGAGCGCTTCCTCGATGCGCTTTTCCAGCGCGCGCGTGTCGCCGGTCTTTTCGCCTTCTGGCGCCTTCCTGCCTTTTGTTTTCTTGCCACCACTCGACTTCAGTCGCTCGCCCGCGGCCATTGCCTCGAGGTCGCGTACCGTGAGCTTCTCGGCTAGGGTCCGGTGCGCCATGCCAGCCGGATCGGGGAAAGCGAGCAGCGTGCGCGCCTGTCCTGCGGACAGCCTGCCGTCCTGCACCAGCTCGCGCACCTGTTCGGGCAGATCGAGCAGGCGCAGCATGTTGGCAACGTGGGGACGGCTCTTGCCGACTGTGTCGGCGACCTGCTCCTGCGTCTGGTTGAATTCGGAGATCAGCCGGCGGTAGCCCGTTGCCTCGTCGATCGGCGAAAGATCGGTGCGCTGCAGATTCTCGATCAAGGCGAGTTGCAGCGATTCGAGCATGTCGAGGTTGCGCACGACCACCGGCACTTCGTGCAACTGCGCCTTCTGCGCGGCGCGCCAGCGCCGCTCGCCGGCGACAATCTCATAGGCATTCGGTTCGCCCGACACCGGCCGCACCAGGATGGGCTGCAGCAAGCCGTGCTGACGCACCGAGTCGACGAGCGGATCGAGCCCGTCGAATACCGTCCGCGGCTGCGATGCGCCGCCCGGACGCAGGAAGGCCGTGGGCAAGGTGAGCTGCGCGCGCGAGGCCGCAGGGCGCGGTGCGGGCTCGCTGCTCGGTGGCGGCGCAGGAGCAGGCGCCGGTACCGGAGCGACGGTGGCGGCGACTTCCTCGTCGCCGAGCAGCGCGGAGAGGCCGCGGCCGAGGCCGCGTGGTTTGGGGGCTTGGCTCATGGCGGACAACTCACGGGGCAACCTGTTGAGCAGAGGAGGCGTTGCGCCGGCGGCGGATGAACTCGCTCGCCAGCAGGATGTAAGCCTGGGATCCGGCGCAGGCATTGTCGTAGATGATCACCGGCAGGCCATGGCTCGGCGCTTCGGCGATGCGCACGTTGCGCGGGATCGTCGTGCCGAACACGAGCTCGCCAAAGTGCTGGCGTGCATCGGCTTCGACCTGCTGGCTGAGCACGTTGCGACGATCGACCATGGTCAACACCACGCCGGCAATGTGCAACTCTGGGTTGAGTCTTTTTTTGACTCTCTCCACGGTGTTGACCAGCGCGCCGATGCCCTCGAGGGCCAGGAACTCCGCCTGCAGCGGCACCAGCACTGCATCGACGGCGACCAGAGCATTCAACGTCACGAGTCCGAGCGACGGCGGACAGTCGATCAGAATCGTGCTCCAGCGCTTTCGAGCCGCCGCCTCGTCGGTTGCCAACGCTTCGCTGAGACGATGCTCGCGACGTTCCATGTCGATGAGCTCGATCTCGGCGCCGGCCAGCGACACCGACGCCGGCATGACCGAGAGACCGGGGATCTGCGACGGCCGCACGCACTCGGCGAGAGGCGAGAGGCCCAGAATGAATTCGTAGGAACCAGGCGCACGTGCGTTGCGCGGCACGCCAAGACCGGTCGAAGCGTTGCCTTGAGGGTCGAGATCGATCAGCAGGACCTGCTCGCCAACGGCAGCAAGGGCGGTCGCAAGGTTGATGGCAGTCGTCGTCTTACCGACGCCGCCCTTCTGGTTGGCGATCGCGAAGATCTGCGGGCCGGTAGGCACCGATCCGGAGGATGACGGCGTCGCGGTCTGTAACACTTGCATGGGACTGATAGGTAATGTCCCAGTCCGCAAGGGCCTCGGTCAATTCGGCCTGCCAACCTTTGCCCTTGTGGAAAAGGCAAATAGCGGTATCGGCGCGGTGCCGATCGGCCCAAATCAGCAACTGTTTGAGGGGGGCAAGGGCGCGGGCGGCGATCACGTCGGCCCCGGCCGGCGGGACAGCCTCGATCCGCCCAATGACGATCCGGGGCTGCTTCTTGAGGCCCATCCGGCGGGCAGCTTCGCCCAGAAAGGCGGCCTTGCGGGCATCCGATTCGATCAGCATCACGTCTAGTTCTGGCTTCAAAGCCGCCAGGATCAGACCGGGTAAGCCGGCGCCCGTTCCGAGATCGGCCATGCTTCTGGCCCCGGCGGGGATCAGAGGGGCGAGTTGGGCGGAATCGACGATATGGCGGGTCCAGGCATCGGGGAGGGTTGCCGGGCCAACCAGGTTGATGGCTTTCTGCCACTTGACCAGGATATCGAGATAGGCCGCCAGGCTCGCCAGTGTTTCACGTGAAACATCCGGGACGAACCGCCGAAGGGCGGCTTCCGCCTCAGGCGGCGCGCCGCCGGACATACTTCAGGAGAGCGACAAGCGCCGCGGGCGTGACGCCGGAAATCCGGGCAGCCTGGCCCAGGGTCGCGGGGCGGTGATCGGTCAATTTCTGGCGTATTTCATTCGAGAGACTGCCGACGGCGCCATAGTCGAGATCGGAGGGCAGCTCGAGCGCCTCGTCCCGGCGATAGGCAGCAATGTCCTGGCGCTGGCGGCCGAGGTAACCCTCGTAGCGGGCGTCGATCGTAAGCTGTTCGGCAATCTCCGCAGGCACCTGGGCCAATTCCGGCCAGATCCCCGACACGCGGGCCCAGTCGAAATCCGGATAGGCCAGCAGGTCGAGGGCAGAGCGCAGGACACCGTCTTGATTGATGGCAAGGCCCCGCTTGGCGAGAGAGGAAGGGCTTATTTTCAATGACTTAGCCAATTCTCCCGCAGAATTTAGGGTGAATTGTTTCACGTGAAACGCCTCGGCACGGGCCGATCCAATACAGCCGATCGCCAATCCTTTTGGCGTCAGGCGCTGGTCGGCGTTATCGGCCCGCAGCCAAAGGCGGTATTCCGCCCGCGAGGTAAACATGCGGTAGGGCTCGGTGACTCCGAGGCTGACGAGGTCATCGATCAGGACACCGAGATAGCCATCGGCGCGGTCGACCGTGAATGGCGCCGACCCGGCGGCCGCCAACGCAGCATTCAGCCCGGCTATCAGGCCTTGCGCCGCAGCCTCCTCGTATCCGGTCGTCCCGTTGATCTGACCGGCCATGTAAAGCCCCGGGACCTTTCGCGTTTCCAGGGTCGCGTGCAATTCGCGGGGGTCGACATGATCGTATTCGATGGCATATCCCGGCCGAAGCATGACCGCCTGTTCCAACCCCGGGATCGTATGCAACAGCGCCTGCTGCACGTCGCGCGGCAGGGAGGTCGAGATGCCGTTCGGGTAGACAGTCGGATCGTCCAGGCCCTCGGGCTCCAGGAAAATCTGATGCCGCTCCCTTTGGGAAAAACGCACGACCTTGTCTTCGATCGAGGGGCAATAGCGCGGGCCGGTGCTCTCGATCTGACCGGAATACATCGGCGCCCGGTGAAGGTTGGCCCGGATGATGTCGTGGGTTGCCGACGTGGTCTCGGTGATGTGGCAGGCAATCTGCGGCGTCGTGATCGCGCGCGTGAGGTAGGAGAAAGGTTGGGGCGGCACGTCGCCGTCCTGACGCTCGAGCGCCGTGTAATCGATCGTGCGGCCGTCGATGCGCGCCGGTGTTCCCGTCTTGAGGCGCCCCAGCGCAAAGCCAAGGGCCTGCAACTTATGCGCGAGTTCTGTAGAGGGCTGTTCGACCGCGTCAGCTGCGAGATCGGCAGGAACGCCGTCTCGCTGGCCGCGCGCGCGGCCGGCCGGGATCTTGATTTCACCCAAGTGAATCAGGCCTCTAAGGAACGTACCGGTCGTCAGAACAACCCTGCCGGCCGCGATTTCGGTGCCCGATTCGGTGATCACGCCGATACACGCTCCCCGTGCATCGAGGAGAATATCCGCGACCGGGTCGGCACGCAGTTCGAGGTTCGCCTGCTCGGCCAGGATCGCCTGCATGGCCTCGCGATAGAGCTTG
>CAYZQZ010000339.1:0-4999 GCA_964480235.1 uncultured Reyranella sp.
CCTTACCGTCTACGACATGTGCAAAGCGGTCGATCGCGGCATGACGATCACGGACGTGCGCCTGCTGCACAAGTCGGGCGGCAAGTCGGGAACATTCGATGCCGCCTAACATGCTCACCGTGCGCGAGGCGCATGCGCGCGTCATCGCGGCTTTCCGGGCACTGCCGGGCGAGACGGTCTCGGTCGCCGATGCGGCGGGCCGCGTGCTCGCCTCGCCCCCCAAAGCACGGCTGACCCAGCCACCGGCCGACCTTTCGGCGATGGACGGCTACGCGATGCGCGCCGAGGACGCGCCCGCAGCGCCGACGACGCTGAAGATGGTGGGCCGCTCCCCGGCTGGCGGTTCGTACGATCATGCGCTGAAACCCGGCGAGACCGTGCGCATCTTCACCGGTGCGCCCCTGCCGATGGGTGCCGATTCGATCGTCATCCAGGAAGACACCAGGGCCGACGGCGAGAGGATCACGATTCTCGAGGCGCCGCGCGTTGGCCGGCACATTCGCAAGGCCGGTCTCGATTTCAGCGCGGGCGATTCGCCCCTGAAGGCGGGCCGAATTCTGACCACGCGCGATCTTGCGCTGGCCGCGGCGATGAACGTTCCCTGGCTGTCGGTGCACCGCAGGCCGCAGGTCGCGATCCTGTCGACCGGCGACGAACTGGTGATGCCGGGGGAACCGGTCGGCCGCAACCAGATCGTCTCCTCTTCGGGCCTGGCGGTCGCGGCGCTGGTGCGCGCCTGGGGCGGAGAGCCGACGCTGTTCGACATTGCGCGCGACGACGCTGAACTCATTCAGGATCGCATCGCCGCCGGTGCCCAGCACGATCTGCTGATTACCCTGGGCGGCGCGTCGGTCGGCGACCATGATCTGGTGCAGGACGCGCTGAAGGCGCAGGGCTTCACCATGGATTTCTGGCGCATCGCCATGCGCCCGGGGAAACCGCTGATGTTCGCGGCCAAGGATCGCGCGCGCGTCCTCGGCCTGCCGGGTAATCCGGTCTCGACCATGGTCTGCGCGCTTCTCTTCCTGAAACCCGCCATGGAACGCCTGCTGGCCCAGCCCGGCGATCTGCCGGCGACGGCGCCGGCGCGACTCGCCGTCGACGTGAAGGCCAACGACACGCGTGAAGACTATGTGCGTTCCAAGCTCGCCCGCGGCGCCGACGGTAGGCTCACGGTGGAGCCACACGCCGTCCAGGATAGCTCCATGCTGTCGGTGCTCGCCTGGTGCGACGCCTTCATGGTCCGCCCGGCGCATGACCCCGCCCGACAGGCCGGGGACGTTGTCCAGGTGATCGATCTGGCCGGGCTGCCGGGCTATTGATCCGTTCTTCCGTTGTCCTCTTGCGGCCGCCGATCCCCAGAATCCTTGGGATAAGTTGACAGAACGCAAGAACTAAACTAGAACATGCGCCGGGTTTCAGGATTTGTTCCGAAATCTGGTAGGCGTTCTGGGGAGAAGACGGTGTTAACCCGCAAGCAAAACGAACTGCTGATGTTCATCAACAAGCGCCTCAACGACGGCGGTGTTTCACCGTCTTTCGACGAGATGAAGGAGGCGCTGCGGCTGAAATCGAAATCCGGCATCCACCGCCTGATCACCGGGCTGGAGGAGCGCGGCTTCCTGCGTCGCCTGCCCCACCGGGCTCGGGCTCTGCAGGTCCTGAAGCTACCTGAGGCGGCTGCCATGCCGGCCCCCAACGTCACGCCCCTCCTCGACTCCCGCCGCGCCGGCTTCGGTGAAGGGCGCGAAGGGTTCGTGCCCCAAATCATTCGTGGCGAAAAGGTTCCGCTCGCGGGCGCCATTCAGGCTGCCAACGAGGCACAGGCGCTCAGCCTTCCGCTCTATGGCCGCATTGCTGCCGGCACGCCGATCGAAGCCCTGCGCGACAACTCCACCACGGTCGACGTACCGGTCTCCCTGCTCGGCTCGGGCGCGCACTATTGCCTCGAAGTGCAAGGCGACTCGATGGTCGAAGCTGGTATCCAGAACGGCGACATCGCGATCATCAAGAGTTCCGACACCGCGGAGACAGGTGAGATCGTCGTCGCGTTGATCGACGACAGCGAAGCCACCCTCAAGCGCCTGCGCAAGAAGGGCGCGTCGATCGCGCTCGAGCCTGCGAACGCCGCCTACGAGACGCGGATCTTCGGACCCGACCGGGTAAAGATCCAGGGGCGACTCGCCGGCCTTTATCGCCGCTACAACTGATCGACCTTTCGGCTAGGCGCCGGGCGGCTTGATCGCCGTCTTTTGCCTTGCCGCGCTGTTGGGCACCCACGGCCGGTCGCCGCGCACGGCGTTCGCGCTTGCGCGCCTCACTCCGCCCTCATCGAGCCAAAGGGCCTGTGCGCCCTCGCGCCAGGCATCGCGTCGGTCGATGACCAGGCGCGGCCCTCGGCAACGGCCATGTGCATCTACGGTCGAGACCACGATGTCGGCGCTGCCGCAGGCTTCGGCTAGCCGCCGCTCGTCACTTACCATGGCAACGCGCCACGCCCCTTTGCGCCAGTGGCAGAGGCCGGTGGCGCAGCCGAGCCCCGCCGCCTCTTCCTGTGCGCTGACGGCCCACTTGCGAGCGCCTTCCTGACCGCTGCGCCTCGCCCATGCGTCACTCACGAACCGGTCGACCCGGGCGGAGGCAACATGGACCATGCCCTTCTGGTCGCGCAGGCCGAGCACGCGGCCGTCGTCACTCATCAGCAGATCAGGCGCCGGCCCCGCTCCCAGCAACAGCCCCCCCACCGCGACCGGCAGGCCCGCGACGCGCCAGCGCCTGCGCCACAGGCAGAGCCACAATCCGCCTATCGTCAGGAACCACAGGCTAAGCCCCGGCATCGACGGCACCAGTGTCGCGGTCTGCGGCCATGACGCGACCTGGAAGGCGATCCAGTCGAGCCAGTCGATGCCCCAGCCCATCGGAACCAGCGCGAACTTCTCCAGTCCGAACGGCATCAGGAGCATGGCGAGCAGCCCGAATGGCATGATCCACACCCCGGTGAGCGGCACTCCGACCATGTTGGCAACGATGCCGAGCAGCGACACTCGATTGAAGTGATAGGCCGCGAAGGCGCCGGTTGCCAGCGAGGCAATCAGGGTTGTCGCGAGGCTGGCGCCGATCGACGCGATGATCTTCCAGATCCAACGATTGCGCGAAGCTTCGGCACGATCGGCCAGGCGTCGTCGCCAGTTGGCCCCGGCCTCCCACGCCGCAATCAGTGCGATCACTGCGGCGAACGACATCTGGAACGAGGCGCCGGTCAGCACCTCGGGCGCGGCCAGGAGCACGATCACAGCCGACCAGGCGACGAGCCGCAGCGACAGTGCCGTCCGGTCGAGCAGGATCGCGAGCAGCGCGAAGGCCGCCATGGCGCAGGCGCGTTGCGCGGGCACCGGAGCGCCCGCGAGCGCGGTATAGAAAAGTGCCACCACGAGTGCGACCACGGCCGCAATCTTCTTGGCGTCGATCCTGAGTGCCAGCCAGGGGAACAGCGCGATGCCGTAGCGCAGAATCCCCATCACCAGCCCTACCACGAACACGATATGCAGCCCCGAGATCGACAGGATGTGGGCCAGCCCCGAGTCGCGCATCGCCTGGGTGATGTCCTTGTCGACCGCCGTTTGTTCGCCGGTGAGCAGCGCAGCGGCGACACCGCCCTCGGGGCCTGGCAACGCCGCCAGGATGCGTCGCGTCACTTCGGCGCGCAGATTGTCGATGGTGCGCACCAGGCCGTTCGGCTTGCCCTTGTCGATCACGGTCGCAGGGGCCAGCGCATAGCCAGTCGCCCCCAGTTGCTGGAACCAGGCGACACGCTGGAAATCGAACGCGCCGGGCGCGGCCGGTCCCGCGGGCGGCGAGAGATTCGCCAGCACCAGCAGACGATCCCCGACACTCATCGGCGGCGCCCCCTTGCCGAGCGAGACCCGCACCTTGATCGGCGTCAGCTCAGGCGGCGGCACGTTCTGGCCTTTCAGACGTACGGCTTCGAGGACAACCCGCACGCTGTCGGGCAGGCGCTGGATGTCGGCGATCCGTCCCTCGACATTGATGCTGAACAGTGGCCGGCTGAGCGTCGGCGCGGCAAGATCGGCTGTCCGCCACGTTGACAGGCCGAAGCCGGCCCCCGCAGCAACGCCGCCCACGCACAGAGCGCGCAGGAAGCCGCCACCCGGCGCCAACATCGCGGCACCTAACGCCACCACGGCCGCGGCCGGCCCCAGCCAGAGGGCAGGCTCGCTCGGCAATTCGAAATAGACCGCAATGCCGAGCCCGAGCGCCACCGGCAGCCACAGCATCCAGCGCCCGCGCTCAGCCTCGATCTGATCCTGGATCCAGCCGCGAACCGCCGTCACGCTCCCCCTCTGGCCCCCAGTCGTTTGACAGAGCCCGGAGGGTCCCCTACCTACGGCGCGCTTTTTTGGCCCAAATGCGGCAAATCATGACCGTCGTCACCCGCTTCGCCCCCTCGCCGACCGGCTTCCTACATATCGGCGGCGCGCGCACCGCGCTCTTCAATTGGCTGTTCGCAAAACATCACGGTGGCAAGTACCTGCTCCGCATCGAGGACACTGACCGCGCCCGCTCGACCGAGCCCGCGATTGCCGCGATCCTAGACGGGTTGTCCTGGCTTGGCCTCGATTGGGACGGCGACGTCACCTACCAGTTTTCCCGCGCCGCGCGGCACGCCGAGGTGGCGCGCGAGATGCTCGCCAAGGGCAATGCCTATCATTGCTATGCCTCACCGCAGGAACTCGACGAGATGCGCGCAGCCCAGAAGGCTGCCGGCAAGCCGATACGCTACGACGGCCGCTGGCGCGACCGCGACCCGAAGGAGGCGCCGGCCGGCGTGGCCCCGGTCATCCGCCTGAAGGCGCCACAGACCGGCCAAACCGTGATTCGGGATGCCGTCCAGGGCGAGGTCACGGTCGAGAATGCTCAACTCGACGACATGATCCTGCTGCGCGGCGACGGCACGCCGACCTACATGCTCGCCGTCGTG
>CAYZQZ010000340.1:0-4990 GCA_964480235.1 uncultured Reyranella sp.
AAGGCGACCAGCACGAAGGCGTAGCCCGACTGCGGCGTGACGTAGAAAGTCGGCATCAGCAGGCATGCTGCGGCGCCGAGACAGGCGATGCCGATGCCATAGGAGATGGCAAAGATCTTCTCGACGTCGATGCCGACCAGACGCGCGCCGTGACGCTCCTTGGCGACGGCACGGATCGCCTTGCCGGTGTCGCTCCTGGCCATGAACAGGCCAAGCACCAGGCAGATCAGCAGGGCGGCGGCGAACGACACGACCTTGGGCAGCGGCAGAAAGGCTGCGCCTACTTCGATGATCTTGCCGGCGTAGGGCACGTCGACCGTCTCGGTGTCGCCGCCGAAGAACAGCAGGGCGGCGTTGTCGGCCACGATCGAGACGCCCAGGGTGATCAGCAGGATGTTCTCGTCCTTGCCGTGGCTGTAGCGGCCGATCAGCAGGCGATAGAGCACGAAGCCCACGACGAAGGCGCCGCCGGTGACCAGCGGCAGCGCCACATAGGGATCGACGCCGGAGAGTTTCCAGAGGAAGAAAACCGCGTACATGGCGAGCATCAGCAGGCTGCCATGCGCGAAATTGATGATGTGCAGGACGCCGTAGATCAGGGTGAGACCCACGGCGACCAGCACATAGATGCCGCCGGCCAGCAGACCGTTCAGCACGCCGGCGAGGATGAATTGCGGATCGAACATTCGGCTAGTGACGCCGACGGCTAAGCGACGACCGTGTCGCCCCGAGCACGGCGAGGGGGCTTTGAAAGGTCCCTCGCTTCGCTCGGGATGACACCGTGACCTTAACCGGCATCGTCACCTGATGATCGCCTGGTTAAAATTTCGGCTTGGGGAACACGGCCTTCATCTCGGCGAATTCCTCCGGTGCGATCACCTGGATGTCGCCCTTGTTGGCCTGCAGCACCGCCGCACGGCCGCCCTCGTTCTGGCCGTTGACGAACTTGGTCGGGCCGTAGGGCATGAGCTCGGCCTTGAAGGTCGAGCTGGCGAGCGCCGCCGTGAGCTTCTCCTTGTCGGCCGAGCCCGAGCGCTCCAGCGAGTCCGCGAGCAGCGCGACCGTGGTGTAGGCGAGATAGACCTCGAAGGTGAATTCCTTGCCGGCCGCCTCGACGCGCTTCTTCATCTCCTGGGCTTTCGCCGACTTCGGATTGTACCAGTGGTTGGTGTCCATCATGAATTGCGACACCTCGGGCTGCTCCTTGGCGAACTTGTAGTTGAAGCCGCCGCCCAGCACCGAGAACATGCCGGCGAGGTTGACCTTCTGCTGATAGAGCGTGCGCGCCAGCAGCACGTATTCGTTCTGGTAGTTCGACATCATGACGATGTCGGGGGCGAGCGAGCGGATGCGCAGCGCGATGTTGTCGAAATTGCGCGTCGGGTTCTCGTTGGGGATCAGTTCCTTCACCTCGATGTTGATGCCGGGCAGCTTGCCCTGCAGCAGCTTTGCGGTTCCGGTGCCGAACTCGCCGGCCTCGTGCACGATCACCGCCGACTTGGCGATGCCGTTGGCTGCCTTGTTGAGAGCGCCCAGCGCCGCGATGCCCTGGTCGACGCAGGCGCCGAAGCCCGGCTTGAGGCGGAACACGTTCTTGAGGCCGCGCGACACGATCAGGTCGGATGCGCCGACGTCGATCAGGAACGGCGTGTTGTATTTCGAGGCGGCCTGGCTGGCGGCGATGCCGACCGGGCTCTGGTAGCAGCCGACATAGGCTGCGACGCCGGCCTCGTTCATCTTCTCGACCTCGGCCACGCCCACTTCGACCTTCGACTGGCTGTCGCCCCATAGCGGCTCGAGCTTGGCGCCGCCCATCGACTTGATGCCGCCCGCCTTGTTGATGTCCTCGACCGCCAGGGTGGCGCCGAAACGGCCCTGGCTGCCCGCGAAGGCGACGAAGCCGGTGACCGGATGGATGATGCCGACTTTTACGGCAGCCGCCTGTGCGCCACCGATCAGCGGGAAGCCCAGCGTGCCGGCGGCCAGCGCCGTCGAGCCGGCGACGAACTTGCGACGCGAAACCTGAACCTTGCGATTGCTCGCCATTGTGAAATCTCCCTTAGTGGTTCCTTCATCCCCTGTGCGACGCTACGATAGCCTCAGGTAGCGAACAATGGTCAAACCCATGTCCCCAGCGCCAAAAATCCTCTCGCCATCGCAGGTCGAACAATATCGTCAGGACGGCTTTGCATTTCCCGTGCCTGTCCTCACGGCCGACGAAGTGCGCACCCTGCGCGCCGATCTCGAATACTGGGAACGCCAGCAGGGCCACCCGCTCGACTTCCCGGAGAAGAGCAAGTCGTACCTGCTCTACCAGTGGGCGGACACGCTGGTGCATCATCCGAAGGTGCTCGATGCGGTCGAGGACGTGATCGGGCCGGACATCCTCGTCTATCACGCGACGATGTGGATCAAGGAGCCGCACACCGGCGCCCACGTGCGCTGGCACCAGGACGGCGCCTATTTCTTCCTCGATCCGCTCGAGCACGTGACCGCGTGGGTGGCACTCTCCGAGGCGTCGGAGAAGGCGGGCTGCATGCGGGTCGTGCCCGGCACGCACCGCCTGCCGATGATCGAGCACGACGACAAGCCCAGCCCCGACAACATGATCAAGCGTGGCCAGGGGATCAGCGACCGCTTCGACCACGAAAAGGGCATCTCGATGCCGCTCAGGGCCGGCGAGATGTCGCTGCATCACACCGCGCTGGTCCATTGCTCGCCGGGCAACGACAACGACGACCGCCGCATGGGACTCGGCATCTCCTTCATTCCCGCGCACGTTCGCCCGCTGGGGCCCGTGAAGCCCTCGGCGCTGCTGGTCCGCGGTCAGGACCGCTACGGGCATTTCGTTCCGGAGAAGCGTCTGGTCACGCCGATGTCGCCGGAGGCGCAGGCCGCCCACGCCGAAGCCGTCCGGCTTTTCCGGGCGCGGCAGGATCAGGGATTCAAGGCGGCGGCGGAGTAATGCCGGGAGCGCGCCACTCCGTGGCGCTCATGGGATCGCGAGTTCAGTAAGCCCTCATCCTGAGGAGCCGCGCGAAGCGCGGCGTCTCGAAGGATGAACAACAGACAAGGTGCTCGTTCCCACCCTTCGAGACGCGCTCCTGCGGAGCGCTCCTCAGGGTGAGGTGATGGGGAAACGCGCTTGCTCTCATCACGGCTCCCATTTCCATTGCTCGACCCAGAGCGTGGTGCTGTTGAGATGACCGGTGGGCACGACGCCCTTCAGCGGCTTGGGCAGTACGAAGGGATCGACGCGGAAGAACAGCGGCAGGGCCGGCAGGTCCTCGGCATAGAGCTTCTGGATCTCGCCGAACAGGTCGCGGCGCTTGTTCTCGTCGAGTTCGCGCTCGGCGGCATCGAGCGCCTTGTCCATCGCCGGATTGGCATATCCCGGATAGTTCTGGCCGCTAAAGCCGTTGGCGGCGGTCGGAATTTCTTCCGAATGGAGAGTGGAGCGGGGCACGCCGCCGGGCGATTGCGACCAGGCATACATGCCGAGACCGCCGTAGCTGCGGCGGGTCATGCTCTCGAAGAAGACGCGCGGCGGTTCGGCCTTCAGGCGCAGCTCGATTCCGACCTGGCGCAGCTGACTCTGGATGACCTGCGCCACCTGCTCGCGTACCCGGTTGCCGGCCGTGGTGCCGAGTTCGATCGAGAAGCGCTCGCCGGCGGCATTGGTGCGGAAGCCGCCCTGCATCTTCGAGTAGCCGGCCTCGTCCAGCAGCTTCTTCGCGGCGGAGGGATCGTAGGCGTAGTGCCGCGCCGTCGTGCTGTGCATCGGGTCGAGGGGCGAGATGTCGCCTTCGGCGACCGGCTGCTTGCCGTCGAACAATTTGTCGGAGATCGCCTTGCGGTCGATCGCCATCAGGAGCGCCTGGCGCACCCGGCGATCCTTGAGGAAGGGATTGTCGAGCAGGACATCGACATGTTCGTAGATCAGTGCCGGCTTGAAAATGACGTTGTACCTGTCCTTGTGGCGCTTCTCGAAACTGATCGCCTGGTCGAGCGAGAGCCCGAGTTCGCCGAACACGTAGTCCACGTTGCCCGACAGGAGGTTGGCCTCGAGCGCGGCCGTACTCTCGATGATCTTGACAACGATGCGCTTGAAGTACGGCTTCTGGCCGGTCCACTTCTCGTTCTGCTCGAGCACGATCCGGGCGCCCGGTACCCATTCGACGACGCGGAACGGACCGTAGGCGAGGCCGGGATTGGTCGGTTGTGTGTCGTAGGCGGTCTTGTTGCGGTAGTCGGCCGGGTTGGCGTCGAAGATCGGCTTCTCGATATGGGCCGGCAGCAGCTGCAGGCCGAGCTGCGAATAGTCCCAGGTCACGCGGTCGGTGGTCAGGGTGAAGCGGCGCTCGTCGTGCGCCGTGACCTTCAGGATGCGGCGATAGGTTTCGCCCGAGGCGACTCCGGACAGCGGATGCCGGCCGACCTCGATGGTGAAGGCGACGTCCTTCGTCGTGAGCGGCGTGCCGTCGCCCCAGAACATGGACTTGAGCTCGTAGTCGGTCTCGATACCTTTCTTTCCGTCAGGAAGATCGACGATCCGCGCCTTGCCGTTGGCGATCGTCGGCAGCTCTGTGCAGACCATGCAGACGGCCTTCCAGTCCGTGTCGTAGGCGGTGACCGGGCGCTGCGTCATGTTGAGGATCAGCGACTTCGCCAGCATCGCATTGATCAGCGGATTGAGCGTGCCCGGCGTCTGGGTCATGCCGATGGTCAGCTCGTCCTTGGCGGAAGCCGCCGTCATGGCGACAGGCGAGGCGACGAACGCGAGAAGCAGAAGCAGCAGGCGACGCATGGTGTGAAGTTAGGCCGCCTGCTTCCCCATTCATATGGGGAAGTGCCCCGTCATACGGGGTGATGGGGTCATGGGCAGCTGATGTGAGGTCTCTAACCCCAAGGCGCCTGTGAAGGCGCCAAGGTCGGCGTAAGACGCCGACACCTCCCCATTTGAATGGGGAGGAATGGTCTAGCTAGCCCC
>CAYZQZ010000341.1:0-4966 GCA_964480235.1 uncultured Reyranella sp.
GCTCGGCATCGGTTCGGGCACCAGCCACGACCAGATCGCGCAATTGGCCGACTTCACTGTCACGGCCTGCTCGATGGGCGGTCCGCGCGCCTTCGCCATGGCCGGACTGAAGCCGTCCGACGTTGACGTGATCGAAGTCTACGACGCCTTCTCCATCAACCCGATCCTGTTCCTCGAAGATCTGGGCTTCGTGAAGAAGGGTGAAGCCGGCGCGTTCTTCGCCGACGGCAATTGCGCCCCGGGCGGCAAACTGCCGGTCAACACGTCGGGGGGCCTTGTTTCCAAGGGACATCCCGTGGGCGCCACGGGGCTCTCGATGCTGGCCGAACTCGCCACCCAGCTGCGCGGCGAGGCCGGGCCGCGCCAGGTCAAGGGTGCGGAAATTGCGCTGGCCGAGAACGGCGGCGGCGTGATCGGCATGGAAGAAGCGGTGGCCTCGGTGGTCATCCTGCAAAAGACCTGAGTGGCAAAGAAGAACGGAAGGAAGAACAAGACATGACTATTCGCTTCGACAATCGCGTCGCCATCGTCACCGGCGCCGGCAATGGGCTCGGCCGCGCGCATGCGCTGCTCCTGGCCAGCCGCGGCGCCAAGGTGGTGGTCAACGATCCGGGCGGCGCGGTCGACGGGAAGGGCGGCGGACATGCCGCGGCCGACAAGGTGGTCGACGAGATCAAGGCGGCGGGCGGCGTCGCCGTGCCGAACTACGATTCGGTGGCCGACGCCAAGGCCGCGGCCAACATCGTCAAGACGGCGGTCGATTCCTTCGGCACTGTCGACATCGTCGTGAACAATGCCGGCGTCCTGCGCGACAAGACCTTCCACAACATGACGGTCGAGGATTTCGACTTCGTGGTGAAGGTGCACTTCCTCGGCACCGCCTACGTCACGCATGCCGCCTGGCCGATCATGCGCAACAAGGCCTATGGCCGTGTCGTGGTGACCTCGTCGAACTCGGGCATCTACGGCAATTTCGGCCAGTCGAACTACGGCGGCGCCAAGCTCGCGGTCGTGGGATTCATGAATGCCGTCCGGCTGGAAGGCCAGAAGTACAACATCATGGTCAATGCGCTGGCACCGATCGCGGCGACGCGCATGACCGAAAGCCTGATGACGCCCGAGGTGCTGAACAAGCTGCGGCCGGAGTTCGTCTCGCCGATGGTCGCCTATCTCTGCAGCGAGCAATGCCAGCGCACCGGCGAAATCTGGAGCGCCGGCGCCGGCAACTTCGCGCGCATCGAGTATCGCGAGGCGGCGGGGCACCGGGTCGAGGGCCGCGCGCCGACCATCGAGGACGTGATGGAGAACATCGACAAGATCGCCGACGTCTCGGCGAGCCGGGTGTTCAAGACTTCCAGCGAAGAGGTCGCCGCGGTGGTCAGCGGTGCCTGACACAAGCCCGACGGTCCTGGCGGACTGGAGCGTCGAGCCTGCCCTCGACTGGCTCGCACGCGAAGGCCGCTTGATCGCCGACGGCGCGGTACTGGTCGAGCGGCTGGCCGAACGGCTGGTCGCAGCAGGTGCGCCGCTGCTGCGCTTCACCATCGGGCTGCAGGCGATCCATCCGCAGTGGCGCACCATGGGCCTGCAATGGCGGCGCGGCCAGCCGATCGTGCAGGCCGCGCGGCCGCACGGCATCGAGCAGACGTCCGACTACATCGGCAGTCCGATCCAGGAACTGGCGCTCACCGGGCGCCCGGTGCGCTACCGGCTCGATCGCCTGACGCCGGAAAACCACTCGGTCCTCCACGAACTGCGCGCCTCCGGCGGCGCCGACTACTACGCCACACCCGTGAAGGTGGCGGAGGGCAGGCCGGTCGCGCTCACCTTCATGACCGACCGGCCGGAGGGCTTCACCGCCGCCGACATCGCCAAGTTCCATCGCCTGATCGATCATCTGGCGCCGATCGTCGAGGCCCGGGTAAACCATCAGCTTTCGACGACCCTGATGAACACCTATCTCGGCCGCATCGTCGGTGAGCAGATCCTGAGCGGCCGGATCAAGCGCGGCGACGGTCAGCAGATCAACGCCGTGCTGTGGTTCTCCGATCTGCGTGACTTCACCGGACTGAACGAACGCCTGTCGGCCGACGACCTGCTGGAGATGCTGAACAACTACCTGCAGCTCGTGGGCGATGCGTTGAAGGCGCACGGCGGCGAGATCCTGAAATTCATCGGCGACGGTGTGATGGCCTACTTTCCGGCCGAGGACGCGCTGTTCCTGCCGCAGGTGACCGGCAACGCCCTCTCTGCCGCGCGCCGGCTGATCGACGACATCGCAGCGGCCAACGAGGCACGCGCCGCCGGCGGCCACGATCCGGTACGGTTCGGTATCGGTTTGCATGTCAGGCCGGTGACCTTCGGCAATATCGGCACTGAGGACCGGCTCGACTTCACCGTCATCGGGCCGGCGGTCAATCGCGCGTCGCGCCTTGAGGGGCTGACCAAGGCGCTCGGCGTGCCGGTGCTGGCCTCTGCCGAGTTCAACGCCGCCAGCACCGTGCCGATGAAGTCGATGGGCAAGCATCGCCTGCGCGGGGTGCCGGAGCCGGTCGAAGTCTTCACCCTGCCGGAGATGAGCTAGACCAGCGCCTTCCAGCCCGCGATCCAGCCCAACGCTTCTTCGTCCGGCAGCGGCTGGGTGGACGCGTCGACTTCCAGGCGTTCGCCGATCTTCCTGGCGCCACAGGCCGCAAAGGCCTGATCGAGCTGCTTGCCGCCGCCGCAGAACGTGTCCTGATAGGTCATGTCGCCCAGCGCGATGACGCCGTAGCGATGGCGCGAGAGATCGGGCTTGTCGCGTTGGAGCGACTCGGCCAGCGGCAGGATGTTGGTCGGGATGTCGCCCGAGCCGTGAGTGGCGCAGACCACCAGGAAGGTGTCGTGACTTTCGAGGTCGGCTGGCCTTGCGGCCTTGTCGCTGACGTCGACGGTGTGGCCGCCCGCCTGCAGGACCGGCTTCAGCGCATCGGCGACCATCTGGGCATTGCCCGACTCGGTGCCGACCAGGATCAGGATCTTGGCCATCTGCATTTCCGCATACGGCCAGCCGTGCCGCGATGCGACGCGACCGGTTGGCGCGGGTTTATTGGCGTGGTGGGGGTCGCCGTGCCAGTCTCGGCCGCGATGGAAGAAACGCCCGTGCTCGCCGCCCTCGATGGCGGCGTCCTCACCCTGACCCTCAATCGCCCGCAGCGGCTCAACGCCATGAGCCAGGCCCTGATCGCCTCGCTCAAGGCCGAGATCGACCGGGCGGCCCGCGAGCCCGCCATCCGTGCCGTGCTGCTGACCGGCACCGGGCGCGGCTTCTGCGCCGGCGCCGATCTCGCGGGCTCCGGCACCGGCAATGTCGGGTCTGACGGCAAGCCCGATCTCGGCAAGGTGATGGAGGAGCTCTACAACCCGCTGATCCGGGCCATCCGCGAAGTGCCCAAGCCGGTCATCGGCGCGATCAACGGCGTGGCCGCGGGCGGCGGCGCCAACCTGGCACTCGCCTGCGACATCCTGATCGCCGCGCGCTCGGCCCGTTTCGACCAGGCCTTCGTGCGCATCTCACTGCTGCCCGATCTCGGCGGCACCTATTTCCTGCCGCATGTCGTGGGCGACGCCCGTGCCCGAGCGCTCGCCATGCTTGGCACCTCGGTTCCGGCCGAGGACGCCGCCCGCACGGGCATGGTCTGGCAGGTGGTCGACGATGCCGTCCTGATGGACGAGGCGACCGGGCTGGCCCGCCGCCTGGCCAGCGGCCCGACGCTCTCGTATGCCGCGATCAAGAAGGCGATGAACCTCGCCGCCACCAACTCGCTGGACCAGCAGCTCGATCACGAGCGCGATGCGCAGCGCGAGCTCGGCCGCAGCGCCGACTTCAAGGAAGGCGTCGCCGCCTTCCTCGCCAAGCGGCCTGCCAACTTCCAGGGAAAGTAAGACGATGACCTACAACACCATCCTCGTGGCCAAGGACAACGGCCTCGCCACCATCACCCTGAACGCGCCGGACAAGCTCAATGCGGTGTCGCGCAAGATGATCGCCGAGCTGAAGCAGTGCTGGGAGGATCTGGCGGCAGACACGTCCGTGCGCGCCGTGCTGCTGACCGGCGCGGGCCGCGGCTTCTGCGCCGGCGCCGACCTCGCCGATCCCGACCGCGAGTCGAGCGCGATGGCCGATTCGGGCTCGGCGCTCGACAAGTACTTCAATCCGGTGATCCGACTGATGCGGACCATCCCCAAGCCGGTGGTCTCGGCCGTCAACGGCGTGGCAGCCGGCGTCGGCATGAGCTTCGCGCTCGCCTCCGACATCGCCATCGCCGGAAAGTCGGCCTCCTTCCTGCAGGCCTTCGCGCGGATCGGTCTGCTGCCCGACGGCGGCAGCACGTGGTTCCTGCCGCGCCTGGTCGGCGAGCAGCGGGCGCGGGCGCTCGCCATGCTGGCGCCGCAGATCAAGGCCGAGCAGGCCAGGGAATGGGGCCTGATCTGGGACGTGGTCGAGGATGCCGAGCTGATGGCCAAGGCGACCGAGACGGCGCGAAAGCTGGCCGAGGGACCGACGCTGGCCCTGTCGCGCATCAAGGCAGCACTGAACGAGTCGAGCGGCAACGATCTCTCGGCCCAGCTCGACCTCGAACGCGACAGCCAGCGCGAGCTCGGCAAGAGCGAAGATTTCAAGGAAGGCGTCATGGCCTTCCTCGGCAAGCGCAAGGCCAACTTCAAGGGTCAGTAACGCAGACGAATAGATAGAAGGAGGGGGAGCACGACCATGACCACGCCGCACAAGGAGATCACTTCCGGACTCCTGTTCCCCGAAGGCCCGATCGCCATGCCCGACGGCTCGGTGATTCTGGTCGAGATCGCGCGCGAGACGCTGACCCGCGTCACGCCAGACGGCAAGCAGCACATCATCGCCAAGCTGGGTGGCGGCCCGAACGGCGCGGCGGTCGGCCCCAACGGCAAGATCTATGTCTGCAACAAC
>CAYZQZ010000342.1:0-4961 GCA_964480235.1 uncultured Reyranella sp.
GACCACGCTTTTCCCACGACTCCGGTCAAACCCGCCCTGGTGATGACGACCAAGAACACCAAGCGGCTGGACGTCGAGGCGGGCGCCGGTGTTGCGGTGAAGAGCCATCCCGACATCCGCTGGGAGCGCTGCGACATCAAGACGGTCGCGCTCCTGCCCAACGTATTGGCCAAGCAGGCGGCCCGCGAGAGCGGCGCCTACGAGGCCTGGCTGATCGACGGTGAAGGCAGGATTACGGAGGGCGCCTCGACCAATGCCTGGATCGTGACGCCCGAGGGCGAACTGGTCACGCGCCAGACCGACAATGGCATCCTGGCGGGGATTACGCGCCAGACGCTGAAGGCGTTGGCGGACAAGCTGCAGCTCAAGCTGGTCGAGCGGCCGTTCACCCTGGCGGAAGCCAGGCGCGCGAAAGAGGCTTTCATCACCAGCGCGACCTCGTTCGTCACGCCAGTGGTCAAGATCGACGGGGAGGTCGTGGGCGACGGCAAGCCCGGTGCAGCTGCGCGGCGCCTGCGCGAGGAATACATCCGCTTCGCTTCGACTGGCGAAGCCGTCACATGAGCCGTCCGGCCGAGGTTGCGCGGCCACGGGCGGTCCTGTTCGATTGGGACAATACGCTGGTCAACACCTGGCCGACGATCGTCGAGTGCTACCGTGATACGTTCGTCGCCCTCGGCGAGACGCCCTGGACCGCCGAAGAGGTGAAGGCGCGGGCGCATGGATCGTTGCGTGACCTCTTTCCCGCACTGTTCGGTACGCGGGCCGAGCAGGCCGAGCAAGTCTTCTACGAAACCTTCCATCGCATCCACCTCGAAAGGCTGGAGCCGCTCCCCGGGGCCGACCAACTGCTGGCGCGCTGCCGCGAGGCAGGGTTCTACGTCGCGGTGGTGAGCAACAAGGTGGGCGACAACCTGCGGGCAGAACTCGCCCATCTCGGGTGGGAAAAATGGATCGAACGGGCGGTCGGCGCCCGGGATTGTGCCCGGGATAAGCCGGCACCCGATCCGATTTTCCGGGCTCTCGACGGCACGGGAATTGCCCCTGATCACGGTGTCTGGATGGTCGGCGATACCCCGGCGGACCTGCAATGTGCCTACGCTGCGGGGGTTTTGCCGGTTTTGTTCGGTGAGGCGGAACACTCAAAGGAGGTAATTCTGGAATATCCACCGCGCCTGCATGCCCGCAACTGTCGCGAGTTGGCGGCATTGCTTTGAAGCGGACACACCCTATATTTGCAGTAACTCGGTAGCGGGAAAGGACCCGCACCTTCTCAAGGGCAGCTGCCAAGCTGCCGGTCGCCCAGCAAGAGGCCAAGAACATGAGCGAAAAAGCACAAAACGTTCAGGACGTCTTCCTGAACCATCTGCGCAAGAACAAGACCCCCGTCACGATCTTTCTCGTGAACGGCGTCAAACTCCAGGGCATCGTTACCTGGTTCGACAACTTCTCGGTGCTGCTGCGCCGCGACGGTCATTCGCAGCTCGTATACAAGCATGCGATCTCGACCATCATGCCGGTGACTCCGGTCCAGTTGTTCGACGGTGACAAGGCCGAGGCTGCAGGCTGATTTGACCGAATCCGACGAGCGCAACGGTTCCGAGAAACGCCGTGGCGCGACACTGGAGACACACAAGCCGGCGACCATTGCCGCCGTGCTGTGTCCCTTCGTGCCCGGACCTCGCGGCCGGGGCGAGCGCAATAGCGAAGCGATGCTCGAAGAGGCAGTGGGGCTGGCGCGCGCCATCGATCTCGATGTGCGTCTGGCCGAAGTGGTGCCGCTGCGTCGGCTGACGCCCGCGACATTGATCGGCAAAGGTGTGGTCGAACGCACCAGGGGCGCGATCGAGGATCTCGGCATCGGGCTGGTGGTTGTCGACGACAAACTCACGCCGGTTCAGCAGCGCAATCTGGAAAAGGCCTTCAATGCCAAGGTGATCGACCGTACCGGCTTGATTCTCGAGATCTTCGGTGCGCGAGCACGCACCCATGAAGGCAGGCTGCAGGTCGAGCTTGCAGCGCTCGACTACCAGCGCGGCCGGCTGGTCCGGTCATGGACCCACCTAGAGCGCCAGCGCGGCGGCTTCGGCTTTCTCGGCGGCCCCGGCGAATCGCAGATCGAGATCGACCGGCGCTTGATCGGCGAGCGCATCGTCAGGATCAAGCGCGACCTCGAAAGCGTGCGGCGCACGCGAGCGGTCAACCGCGCCGGTCGGAAGCGTGCCAACCTGCCGACGGTTGCACTGGTGGGATACACCAACGCCGGCAAGTCGACCCTTTTCAACCGGTTGTCCGGTGCTGCGGTGATGGCCAAGGACCTGCTTTTCGCCACGCTCGACCCGACCATGCGGTCGATCAAGCTGCCGAACGGCCGAGGCTGCGTGATCTCCGATACGGTCGGCTTCGTCTCCGATCTGCCGACGCATCTCGTGGCGGCCTTCCGGGCAACGCTGGAAGAGGTGATCGAAGCCGACCTGATCGTCCATGTGCGTGATATTTCCCATCCTGACAGCGAGAAGCAGAAGGAGGACGTGGAGCAGGTGCTGCACGATCTCGGCGCGCTGGAGGCGGGCGGGGCGGTCTTAATAGAGGCTCTGAACAAGATCGATCTGCTGGCGCCCGAAACACGGCAAACTCTGCTGACGCGTGCCTCGGCCGGATCCGAGCGCGCCCGGCATTACCCGATCTCGGCCCAGACCGGGGAGGGGGTGGATCAGCTTCTCGAGGCGATCGGCACCTACCTGGCCCGCAACGAAACCGCCCGCGAGGTCTCCGTGCCGCTGAGCGATGGCGCCACGATTGCCTGGCTCTACCGCCACGGTGAGGTACGCAGCCGTCACGACGAGGGCGACGTGGCCCGCCTGGTGGTGGCGCTCGATGCCACTGCCTCGGCCCAGTTCGACCGCCGCCTGACGCGTTGACACCGAGCCGGCCGGCTTCTTATAAGCGCGCAGTCCCTGGACGAGGAAACACCATGAAATTCAAGCCGTTGCACGATCGGCTGCTGCTCAAGCCGATGACCGCCGAGACCAAGACCAAGGCCGGTATCATCATCCCCGACACGGCCCAGGAAAAGCCGATGCAGGGCGAAGTCGTCGCGGTCGGCAAGGGCAAGCGTCTCGAGGATGGCCGCCTGCAGCCGCTCGGCGTCAAGGTCGGCGACAAGGTGATATACGGCAAGTGGTCCGGCACCGAGGTCAAGCTCGACGGCAAAGACCACGTGATCCTCAAGGAAGAGGACCTTTTCGGCATCCTGGGCTAAGGCCCGTGTTGAGCGTCGGCGATACCCTGAAGGTCGCCGCGCTGATGCGTGAGACCGCGGCGGCCGAGTTGCTGCCGCGCTTTCGGAATCTTGCAAGCGACGAAGTCCGCGAAAAGCGCCCCGGGGATATCGTGACGGTGGCCGATGTCGCATCCGAGCAAAGGCTCGCGACGGGGCTTGCGGCGATCCTGCCCGGCGTGCCGGTGGTCGGCGAAGAGGCGGTCGAGAAGGATCCGGGCCTGATCGAGCTGATCCGCCGCCCCGGCGAGAGTTGCTGGGTGGTCGACCCGCTCGACGGCACCTCGAACTTCGCGGCCGGCCGGGACCGCTTCGCGATGATCATCTGTCTGGTCCACGATCGGAATACGTTAGCCGGCTGGATTCTCGACGTCCCGAATGGGCGCATGGCCGTGGCACGCGAGGGGCAGGGCGTGACGGTCGACGATATGCCGGCGGTCCGGCAACGTGAGTGGCGGCCTCCGCCCGGGTTCATTGGCTTTCGCGTAGCCAAGGAATTCGATCGCCAACTTCAGCCTGTTCAGCGCCGGCGCCTCGGCAGTCTAACCACGCTCAAGTGTGCCGGCTGCGAGTATATCGAGTTGCTGACCGGGCAGCGCGACTTCAGCCTGTACCGTCGCATCAAGCCCTGGGATCATGCCGCCGGCGCGCTGATGATGAGGGAGGCAGGCGGTGTCGCGGAGCATTTCGACGGCAGTCCGTATCGGCCGGACAATAGCCTCGAATCGGGCATCATCACGGCTGCCTCGCGCGAGGTGATGGGCGAGGTGCGCAGCATACTCGACGCGGTGCAAATGCCGTTACTGGCGGCGACTCGACAGGGCTGAAGCCCTCAGGCGGCGGTCTTCGCGGCTTGCCAGAGTTCTTCCATCTCCTCGAGGCTTGCCTGGGATGGCGTTCGGCCCTGCTCGGCCAATTTGCGTTCGATGTAGCGGAATCGCCGCTCGAACTTGTCGTTGGTCGAGCGTAGCGCAGCCTCGGGATCGACCTTGCAGTGGCGGGCAAGATTGGCTGTGGCGAACAGCACGTCGCCCAGCTCGTCCTGGAGCCGGGCAGGATCGACCTTGCCGGCTTCGAGTTCGGAACGGAGTTCCTGTAGCTCCTCATGAATCTTGTCGATGACCGGAGCGATGGTCTTCCAGTCGAAGCCCACGCGTGCCGCGCGTTTCTGAAGTTTCTCGGCCCGCAGGAGCGCGGGGAGGGCACGCGCCACGCCATCCAGGGCACCGGCCGTGGCGTCGTTGCCCTTCTTGGCGCGCTCGGCAGCCTTTCGCGCTTCCCAAGAGACGGTTTGGGCATCGGCATTTGCGATCTGGAGATCGCCGAATACGTGCGGGTGCCGGTCGACCATCTTGTCGGCGATGGCGGCCGCCACGTCGGCGAAGCCGAAGGCCTTGGCCTCGCTCGCCATCTGGGAGTGGTACACGACCTGCAGCAAGAGATCTCCCAGTTCCTCCTTGAGCCCCGGCATGTCGTCCCGGTCGATCGCATCCGCCACTTCGTAGGCTTCCTCGATCGTATATGGCGCGATGGTCCGGAAGGTCTGGTCGATGTCCCACGGGCAGCCGTGCTCGCGGTCGCGCAGCCACGCCATGACGGCCAGCAGGCGCGCGAGAGGCTCCTTGGGCAGCGTCTCCGGCGTCGGTTTGGGAGTGGATTTTGGGAGGGACATTATCGAGTT